>JAISRR010000129.1 GCA_031273565.1 Zoogloeaceae bacterium
AGATTCGTCACCCTTGATGCACTGAGCAGGGACAAGGGAATCGCAGCGAGGCTGTCGTGCATCGAGGCCGAACTGAGCAAAGCGGCAATGGGAACGCCGCAATCGGCGGTATCAAGGTGCAGTTTGTAACCCCGCCAACGGCGCCTGATTTTTCTTGCTGCCGCGATCAAAAGCCGTGGGAATTTCCTTATGCATCTCGTTCAGGTTTTGCCCGCGTTGCCGTTTGACGCTGCGCTTCACTTCAAGCCCGGTATTGACCGGACGGGCTGCGCGCTCCCGCGTTTCAATCGGCAAGACATGATCTATGGTCAGCCGTTCAATCAATCCGACTGTCGTTGCAAGGTTCAAGACCACCTTGGTCACAAAGGCGTTCGCCATCCAGGCGCGTTCATGAAGCGGTCGCCCCACACCACAGCCACCGGCACAGTATTCTTCGGCACGCACCCATTCCAGGGTATGAACTACTTGTTCCAGTTTCGGCGTCAGCGGGCCAACATCCCTGGTCAGTTCGGGTATCAGCTCATACTGGATAATGTTCCAGCGTGTCACGAGTTTTAAATTTGACCGTTCTTGTAGCAAATGAAGCATCTGGTTGTCATATTGTTCTACCCCTTGAGGGAGGCGTACCGAGGGGGCGGAGAGCGTGGGATTGGACAGGCAGGGGCACGGGATGCCGTGCCCCTGCTCAAGTGGCCGGTTCAAGAAAGCGTTCCAGCAGCCGATTGAGAAAACGTCGTCCCTGTGGCGTGGGGGCAACACGATGGTCGTTAATTTCCAGCAGCCCCGCATGGGCGGCGTCGGTGAGTTTGGGGCGCAGGGCGGCGAAAGGCAGGCGGGTACGCGCTTCGTACAGGGCGGGGGTAAAACCTTCCGCCAGTCGCAGGGCGTTCATCAGGAATTCGAATGGCAGTTGTCCGGCGGCGATTTCGTGCGTTTCCTGTATCGGTTGCCCGGCGGCGGTCTGGCGCAGGTAGGCGTCCGGCGATTTCCAGCGCATCTGGCGCACTACCCGCGTTTTTCCTTCCTGATTCAGGGTGAGCTTGCTGTGCGCGCCCGCGCCAAGGCCCAGATAATCGCCAAAGCGCCAGTAATTGAGATTGTGGCGACATTGAAAACCGGGGCGGGCGAAGGCGGAGGTTTCGTAATGTGCAAAACCCGCCGCCGTCAGCCGTGCTTCGATGGCGTCTCCCATGTCGGCGCAGAGGTCATCGTCGGGCAGCGTTGGCGGATGGGCGGCGAAGGGGGTATTGGGTTCCAGGGTGAGCTGGTAGCAGGAAAGATGCGGCGCGCCTGTCGCCAGCGCCGTTTCCAGATCGGCGAGGGCATCGGCGAGCGTCTGTCCCGGCAGGCCGTACATCAAATCCAGATTGAAGCGTTCAAAGTGACGGGCAGCCAGCGTTGCCGCGCGGATGGCCTCATCACGATTATGGATGCGCCCCAGCGCGGCGAGACGCGCGGCGTTGAAACTCTGCACGCCAAGGGAAACCCGGTTGATGCCGGCGGCGCGAAAGGCGGCGAGTTTGTCGGCTTCCAGCGTGCCCGGATTGGCTTCCAGCGTGATTTCGATATCCGGCAGGAGCGTAAGCCGGTCGGCAAGGTCAGCAAGGAGTTGCGCGATGCCGCCGGGTGAAAAAAGACTGGGCGTGCCACCGCCGAAAAAGATGCTGGCAACGGGACGGTCTTTAACCAGCGGCAGGGAAAATTCCAGATCGGCGACGAGCGCCGCGAGGTAGGCGACTTCCGGCAGGTTTTCCCGGACAGCGTGTGAATTGAAGTCGCAGTAAGGGCACTTGCGTACACACCAGGGAAGGTGGATGTACAGGGAGACAGGCATCAGGAATCAGGGACGCCGGTTATGTCATCTGACATCTGTCCACTGCTCCCTGATTTTCACCAGCAAGGCCGCAATCGCTTTGCCCCGGTGGGAACGCTGGTTTTTGACTTCCGGCGGCAGTTCGGCGGAGGCGACGCCGCTTTCCAGATCGAGAAAGAGGGGATCGTAGCCGAAGCCGCCTTCGCCCCTGGGCGCATGCAGGATTTCACCCTGCCATTCGCCTTCGGCGACCAGAGGTTGCGGGTCTTCGGCGTGGCGCACCAGCACCAGCAGGCTGACGAAACGGGCGCGGCGGTTGCGCTCGTTTTGCAGAGCGGCAAGGAGCTTTTCGTTATTGCGCGCGTCGCTTTTCGGCTCCCCGGCGTAGCGGGCGGATTGCACGCCGGGCGCGCCCAGCAGCGCATCGACGCACAGGCCGGAATCGTCGGCCAGCGCGGGCAGACCCGTCGCGGCGGCCGCGTGGCGCGCCTTGGCGAGCGCGTTCTCAAGAAAGGTGCAATGCGGCTCCTCGGCCTCGGAAACGCCCAGTTCGCCTTGCGGGATGAGTGCTATGCCAAGCGGCGAAAGCAGGGCGGAAAGCTCTTTCAGCTTCTTGGCGTTGTTGGAGGCAAGGATGAGTTTTTGCATGGCAGGTTTTCAGGTTTTCAGTTTTTCGGCGGCGCAAGGCTTGCAGGGATAATCATTCGGGAACTGGACTTTTACACGCGCCCTGCTCCCGGTCAGGGGCATGAAGCTGTGCGGTGATGATTGTTTCAGCAATCGAGCTTCCAGCGGATATCGTATAACTCGCGTTCCTGTTTCCGCAGGTCTTCAGTGGAATCCTGACGCATCTGGCTTTTCACGTTGTCCAGTGCTTGCCAGTTTTCTTTGCACGCTTTTTCCTTTGCCATTTTTTCTTTTTCTTTGCTTGTAGTGATGCTTGAAACCGCGGGGGAGTTTCGGCTTTCAGCTTCTTTGCTGTTGCTTGCTTCTGCCGCGCAGATACCGGGTAGCAGGCAAACGATAAGGCAAAGGGAATATTTTGACATCATGACTCCTTCAGTGCGTGAATTCTTGCATGGGGTGGCTCATTCCGCCAGCGCCTTTTCCTGCAAGGCGTGGCGGATGCCGCTTATTTCAGTTTGTCGCCCGTGAAAGGGTTGTAGAGATAATTGCCGGGGAAGGTTTCTTTGGTGTTCGGGTCTGATTTTTTCGGCAACAGGCTGCCCAGAGGCAGACGCCATGTAAAAACATCATCATCAAGTTTGGCGGAAAAAACGGTTCTGTCCAGAGGGGAAAACAGAATGTTGCCCTGTTTATCCGTATTGGGGAACAAAACGAATTCCATCCCTTGTCCTACCTGACCAAGCATACTCGCAAGCATTGGCTTGAAAGCAATGAGAAGACGCTGCATGTCGGCGGGTACGGCCTGTTCTTCCGCTTCATTCAGGGCGTGCAGCCAGTTGCCTTCCCCGATTCGGATGCCAAGGTTTTGCACAATATCAGCGCGCGATCTGGCGACCAGGCCCGCAAACGGAGAAAGTTCGCCATCTATGACCACGAAAATAGTATATTGATTGGCAGACTGAAGAAATGCCTGCTTCTCTTCCTGAGATATTGCTGTGCTGGCATCCATGCAAACTTTCCAATAATCGGCAGGTATCCACCATAGCAGCCGTATTGAGTTTTCTTTAGCCTTCAATTTCTGGGTTTCCCCGACAATTTGCGCGATATCCAGAGGTTCGGATTCGGCGGCAAAGGAAAAGCTGGAACCCAACAGGGTTATCAATAACGCCATCAGTATCTTTTTCATCAGTTGCTCCTTGAAATAAAAGAAAGCGCAAAGTGCGCTTTTTACTCCGCCAGCGCCTTTTCCTGCAAGGCGATCAATTGGCGGATGCCGCCTTGCGCCAGGTCGAGCAGCACATTCATCTGTTCACGGGTAAAAGGTTCGCCTTCGGCGGTGCCCTGAATTTCGACGATGCCGCCCTTGCCGGTCATCACGACATTCATGTCGGTGTCGCAACTGGAATCTTCCGGGAAGTCGAGATCGAGCACGGGACTGCCGCCGACCATGCCGACGGAAACGGCGGCAATGTGGTCAAGGATGGGCATGGCGGCGATTTTGCATTCGGCAACCAGCCGCGTGCAGGCGTCGGAAAGCGCCACCCATGCCCCGGTGATGGCGGCGCAGCGGGTGCCGCCATCGGCCTGAAGCACATCGCAGTCGAGGATGATCTGGCGTTCGCCCAGCGCGGACAGATCAATAACCGCGCGCAGCGAACGTCCGATCAGGCGCTGGATTTCCTGCGTGCGCCCCGTCTGTTTGCCCCTGGCGGCTTCGCGGGTGGAACGGGTGTGGGTGGCGCGGGGCAACATGCCGTATTCCGCCGTCACCCAGCCTTGTCCCTTGCCACGCAGGAAAGGCGGCACGCTTTCATCGACGCTGGCGGTGACCAGCACGCGGGTGCCGCCCATTTCGATCAACGCCGAACCTTCGGCGTGACGGGTGTATCGGCGGATGAGGGTGACGGGGCGCAATTCGTCAGTGGCGCGCTGGCTGGGTCGCATGGCGTTTTCCTTTATTTTTTGAAACTGTATTTGTCGATGGCGGCGCGGATTTCTTCAATGGCGCGTTCGATCTCGTCATCGGATAGATCGGATTTGTAACTGTGATTGTGGCCGAATTCATCCAGTTGCGTGGTGAATTCATTCGGCCCCATCGTTTGCGTGGAAACGGAACTGCGCGTCAGTTCCGAATAAGAGTCTTCCCAGCGCACGACGATCATGGAAAGGTTGTCGCCGTGCGCGCCTGCCCATTGTTCCACCCTGTCCATGCACTGTGGCACGGCCTGGAGCAGATTGGAATGTTGCATGGCCTGCACCATGGCATTGCCGGGCAGCATGCCCCAGATGCCGTCGGTGCATAGCACGATGACATCGCCGGATTGCAGCGGCGTTTTGCGGGAGCATTCCACATCCGGCATCTGCGAGCCGCCCAGACAACTGTAGACCTTGTTGCGTTCCGGGTGGGTTTCCGCCTGCTCCGGGGTAATCCGGCCCTGGTCGATCATCAGTTGCACCTGCGAATGGTCGCGCGTGCGGCAGAGGATGCTGTCCTGACGGATCAGGTACAGGCGGGAATCCCCTACGTGCGCCCAGTAGGCCACGTTATCCTGAACGACGCAGGCGACGACGGTGGTGCGGGGCGAATCCTTGAGTTTGTGGAGGTCGCAATAACTCAGGATGGCATGGTGTGCGTTGCTGATGTTTTTTTGCAGGAACCAGAAAGGATCTTCCAGACGGGGTTGGGCTTCGCGCTGAAAGGCGGCGGTCATGGTCTGCACCGCGATCTGCGCGGCGACTTCACCGTAATAATGTCCGCCCATGCCGTCGGCAATGACCATCAACAGGGCGTCGCGCGAATAACAATGCGCCAGCCGGTCTTCATTGTTCTTGCGGCCGCCTTGTCGGCTTTCCTGATAAATGGTGAATCGCATGCCGGGTTCCCGTTTATGGTTGTTTTTTACGTTTGCTGAAAAGTCGTTCGAACCAGGACATTCTGGCCGGTTTGTCCGCCTGCTCAGGTGGGGAGCCATGCTCGGCCAGCGCCTTTTGCAAGGCGAAGGCCGTTTGCGGACGGTACAGATGATCCAGGTTCAGGCACCAGTCGATGGTTTCCAGCAGATGATCCGAGAGTTGGCCTTCCCAGCGCGCCATGGCGGGAATCAACTGGTCTTTTTGCAGCCGTTCATCCGCCGGTTGCGGCGTGACCCCGGCCAGACAGGCATACATGGTCGCGCCAACGCTGTATACATCGCTCCACGGCCCCAGGCTTTTTCGCTCGCCGTAATGTTCGGGCGACGCGAAACCCGGCGTGTACATGGGCTTCAGGATGGGCGTGTCGGATAAAAGCGTCTGCCGCGCCGCGCCGAAATCGAGCAATACCGGCGTGTTGTCCGAGCGCAGGTAAACATTGGAGGGCTTGATGTCGAGATGCAGCAATTTGTTGCTATGCACCACGCGCAGTCCATTCAACATGCGTACAAACACGCCGCGAATGAAACGTTCGGAGATGTGGCCCAGATGTTTGTGGATGAACTCCTGCAAGGTTCGGCCCTGTTCATACTCCATCACCATGTATACCGTGTCGTTGGCGCGAAAGAAATTGACCACGCGCACCACGTTGGGATGAGAGAGCCTGGCCAGCGCCCGGCCTTCCTCGAAAAAGCACTTCATGCCGTAGCGAAACGCGCCCAGATGCTCCTGCGGAATGACCGGTCTGGTTTGGCCATCGCTACGCAGGGCGAGACTGTTGGGCAGGTATTCCTTGATCGCCACATCCTTGTTTTCCTTGTCCTGCGCCAGGTAGACAATAGAAAACCCACCCAGAGAAAGCTGGCGAACTATGGTGTAATCCTCAATCTGGAAACCGCCCGGCAGGGCGGCGTTGGCTTGTTGACCCATCGTGGCGGTAAGTGTAATTGCAGGTATGATTGTCGCTCGCCCGGCATTGTCCGGCCTTGGCTCCAGACTGTAAAGCCATTCTTCGCGGACGTTTTCCGAACGACGCCCGCCGACCAACATGGATACCTGATTCTACGATGATTCACAGCATGACCGGCTATGCGGCCAGAACCCTGAACGAGGGTGGTATTGGCCTGCACATGGAATTGAGAAGCGTCAATTCCCGTTTTCTGGATTTGCATTTTCGCGTCGCCGACGACCTCGCTGCGTTCGAGGCGGGTTTGCGCGAAAAATTTACCGCCCGGCTCGGACGCGGCAAGGTGGAGTGTCGACTCTCCTTCACCCTGTCCGGGCAGGGCGAGGGCGCGGAACTCAATCTGGAAAAACTGGCCTGGCTTCAGGCGCAGGAAGCGCGGATACGCGCCGTGCTGCCGGAAGCCGCGCCGCTCACGGTGAGCGACGTGCTGCACTGGCCGGGCGCGTTTACTCAGGAAGGCGTGGATTTTTCTGCGCTGGAACCCGCCATCGGGCGATTGGCGGCGGAAACTCTGGATGAATTCATCGCCTCCCGCGCCCGAGAAGGCGCAAAACTCGCGGCGGTGATTCTCGAACGCGGTCAGCAAATGCGCGCCATCGTCGCCCGCGTCGCGCCCCTGATTCCCGCCGCCCAAACCGCCTTCCGCGAAAAACTGCGCGCCCGTCTGTCCGATGCCGTGCGCGACGCAGGCGTCAATATCGACGAAGGCCGCGTCGTGCAGGAAGTCGCCCTGTTTGCCGCCCGCATCGACGTCGACGAAGAATTGTCGCGCTTGACGACCCATCTGGATGAACTGGATCGCATCCTGAAAACCGGCGGCGCAGCAGGCAAACGGCTGGATTTTCTGATGCAGGAATTCAACAGGGAAGCCAACACCCTCGGCTCCAAAGCCGCCGTTTCTGAAGTGACGCAGGCGGCAATGGCGTTGAAACTGCTCATCGAACAAATGCGCGAACAAGTGCAGAATCTGGAATAAACGACATGCCTTCCCCACTTTCCGAACGCCCGGCGTTTGAAGCCAAACTCTGCCGCCCCGACAACCTCGCCCACCGCGCGGCTCAATTACCCTGCCCGCGTGTTTTTACCAATGGCTGTTTCGACATCCTGCATCGGGGTCACGTCACCTATCTTGCCCAGGCGCGCGCGCTGGGCGCGTCCCTGATTGTGCTGGTCAATTCGGATGCTTCGGTCAAACGTCAGGGCAAGGGCGATGATCGTCCCGTAAACACGCTGGAGGATCGCATGGCGGTGCTGGCGGCGCTGGAATGCGTGAGTCTGGTGTGCGGGTTCGAGGAAGACACGCCGCTCGCCTCCATCCTCGCCTGCCACCCGGAAATTCTGGTCAAGGGCGGCGACTGGCCGGTAGAGCGCATCGTCGGCGCAGCCGAAGTTCTGGCCTGGGGCGGCAGCGTGCGTTCCATCCCTTTCCTGCACCAGAAATCCACGACGGCGTTATTGGAGAAGATACGAGGGTAGGGAAGGACAGTGGAAAACGAGGTAACAATGCATGGCTAATGGGAACAACACAGCCGATATTGGCTTTGAACAGCAAATTTGAGGGGCAGCGGACATTCTGCGGGGAAATATGGATACCGCCAATATAAGCATGTTGTATTGGGGCTTATCTTCCTCAAATACATCCCGGACAAATTCGAGGCGCGATACCATGAACGGGAAACCGACAATGACGACGTGGAAGACAAAGACGCCTACGCAGAGGTAAACGTCTTTTTCGTACCACCTTCTGCGCGCTGGAGCGTCATATCCGAAGCCGCGCACAAAGAGGAAATCGGCGCGGTGATTGATGACGCGATGCGCGCCATCGAAAAAGAGAACAAGCGGCTGAAAGACATCCTGCCGAAGAACTACGCCCGCGACGAACTGGACAAGCGCCGCCTCGGAAATGTGGTCGACCTGTTTACCAACATTCAGATGATAGAACACGGTAGCGACAAGGACATCCCCGGTCGCACCTATGAATACTGCCTCTCCAAATTCGCCGAGCAGGAAGGAAAACGCGCAGGGGAATTTTTTACGTCCGTGTGTGCCGTCAGGACGCTGGTCGAAGTGCTGCAACCGTTCAAAGGGCGCGTGCATGACCCCCGCTGCAGTTCAGGCGGGATGTTTGTGCAGTCGGCGGACTTTGTGGGGCACCATTCGGGAAACATCAACAACCTGTCCGTGTTCGGGCAGGACTCAAACCCGACCACCCGCAAAATGGCGCTGATGAACCTGGCTATTCGTGGCATTGAGGCGGAACTTGGCAGGTAGCGAGGTTCAATCAGCATCCAGCGATTCGGGACGGCAAGATAAATCACTTCATCATCGTTCGGGGTGTTTATTTATGCCGCTGTCGATTGTTGTTCAAATAGGGTTCCAGTACCTTATCCACCAGGAATTTTCCACCTGCATGAGCAGAAAGATGATCATCATCGAAATACAAAGGCAGCCCTTGTTCATTGAGTAACAGGCATTCATCCGCTGGACAGAAAGCATCCAGTGTATAGATAATTTCTGCCCCCTTGATATCTTTTAGAATATCCAAATATTCTTGTTGTCGTTCTTGTACATCTTTTTTATAAAGATGGAACATTTCACGTCTTGGACGCAACGGTTGGACAGGAAGCATATCCCGTATATTTATTGGCCATTCAGGATTCTCGGTCACAATAAAGACTTCTTTTCCCGCCTGCCTGAGCCTATCCACTGCCACCTGATATCCATCTCTAAAACCTTCCACACCAAGCTTAGTGGCAGACTCACCAGAGATATTACTCACACCCGATATATACGCTGGCCCCCGTGTTATAAGAAACACTTTACGGATATTTTTATTTTCCTGTAAAACAGAAAATACCTTATTTGAAAAATCGGGCTCAACATCATAACCATGTATCGGATTTTTCCTCCCATCGTGACCGAACAAAACAGTATTTACACCCAATTCTGCATTACGCGAAGCGATGCTTTCAGCGGCTAATCCTGCATGGCTATCGCCCACCACGGCAACAGTCATTTCAGCATTCGCATCATAATAGAAACAATAGCCACCATCAATTCCATAGCGTTTCCTGCAATCCTCATTTGCAACATCAATATTTTTTAGCTCCTCAGCAACAAGCATAATTTCCACCACGGCATCCCGTTTTGGAAGCCCATTTTGCCAATATACGACTCCGCCACTACCACCAACCAGTAACAACAGTCCAAACAACACAAACACTTTCAATTTCTTCGCCCGCGTACCAAAACGGATAGGCCGTTCAATCACCAGATAGGTCACAGTCGCCAACACGAATGCAACAGCAACCAAGCCAATTCTAAACGTCCGGTCAGGCATTTCCCCCAGGATAATGCGCGCATAGGAAAGCAGCGGCCAATGCCAGAGGTACAGTGGGTAACTTATCAAGCCAACGAGCACCATCGGCCGCCAGGATAGCAACAGGCGATTCCCCCATCCCTGCGCGCCCGCAACAATAATGCAGACCGCGCCCAACACCGGCAACAAAGCCCTGCCGCCCGGAAAATGATGCATCCTGGTGGTAAAAATCGCGGTTACCAGTACTAAAACACCCAGAACAGAAAGGCAATTCCGCAGGGTACGCCCATCATTCTCTATCGTTGTCGCTTCCAGCATGACCTTCATCAGCCCTGCGTCACACCTCAAAAATGCACGCGAGAAAAACGGAAGGCGCGAACGTTGAATGGCAGCAATCATGCTGCCTGCCAACAATTCCCAAAACCTTGTCATCGGCATATAGAAATCAAAGACTTCGTGCTTCTTGTAAACCGCAAGGTTATAAGCCAACGAAACAAATAAAAGCGCAAAAACAAACGTAACAAAGCGCCATTTCTTGCACCACAATCCCCACAAGAAAACCGGAAAGATGATATAAAACTGTTCCTCAACCCCCAAACTCCACAAATGCAGCAGCGGTTTTCTTTCCGAGATTACATCAAAATACCCTGCTTCTTTCCAAAGCAGAAAATTGGAAATAAAGGTCGCGCCGCCTACCGTATGCTTTCCCAAACTCCGGTAATCATCCGGCAGCAAGGCAAACCAGCCAAACGCCAGCGCCGCCGCCATCACCAGAATGAGTGCCGGAAAAATTCGCCTGATGCGACGCATATAGAAATCAATCAGACTGAATCTTCCGGCTGTGAGCGCATCAAGAAGAATGCCGCCAATCAAAAAACCGGAAATAACAAAGAAAACATCAACCCCAACAAAACCACCTTTGACCCATGCAGGGAAATAGTGATACCCGATAACCGCTAAAACAGCGAACGCACGCAGCCCGTCTATGTCGGGACGATATGCAGAAAGGCTATTTCGGGGGGGGGGGGGGCGGGGGTAATA
>JAISRR010000035.1 GCA_031273565.1 Zoogloeaceae bacterium
AAATCGGTTTCGCCGTCGCTTTCCTGGCCGACGATCTCTCCGGTTTCACCACCGGCGCGACCCTGAACATCAACGGCGGTCTGAATTATCAATAAGGCGGGAACGACGTTCCTGCCTGTCACGAAAGCCCGGCGTAAGCCGGGCTTTTTTTACGTTTATAATGGTGCACTGCACATAACGTATTGCAGCGTGTAAATTTCGGAGAGAAACCAGATGACTGTAGAAATCCGGCAAATCAAAAAATACCCCAACCGCCGCCTGTACGACACCCTTACCAGCAGTTACATCACGCTCTGCGACGTGAAAGATCTGGTGTTGCATTACAGCCATTTGCAGGTTGTCGACGCCAAGACCGGCGAAGACCTGACGCGCAGCATCCTGTTGCAGATCCTGCTGGAAGAAGAAAGCGGCGGCGTGCCGATTTTTTCTTCCGAACTTCTGTGCATCATGATTCGCCTCTACGGTAATGCCATGCAGGGCATGTTGGGGAAATACCTGGAAAACAATATCCGTTCCTTCACCGAGTTCCAGCACAAGCTGCAGGAACAATCCCGCGCCGTCTTCGGCGAAAATCCCCAGATGTCGCCGGATTTTCTGGCGCAGTTCCTGAACCTCCAGAAGCCCGTCATGCAGAGCATGATGTCGGCCTACATCGACCAGAGCCAGAAAATGTTTCAGCAGATGCAGGAACAAATCCGCAGCCAGACCCGCCATATGCTGTCCGGGATGGATATCCGCTATCAGGAATCAGAAGACAGTTATCAGCGTTAAATTAGTGTCAGAAATGACCCTGATTTCTGGCATGATTCTACCTTTTTGACGGGGCATTGCATGTTCGATTTTCTGGGCGGGACGAGTCCGTGGGTTCTTGTGAGTCTCGCGCTGGCGCTGTTGTTTACACTTTCCTTTGAGTTTATCAACGGTTTTCACGACACGGCCAATGCCGTCGCCACCGTGATTTATACCAGAACCATGTCGCCTTACCGGGCGGTCATGGTTTCCGGCATGTTCAACTTTCTGGGTGTCCTCTTTGGCGGCGTCGGTGTCGCCTACGCCATCGTCCACCTGCTGCCCGTCGAATTGCTGATCAATGTTGACACTGGGGCGTTCGGGCTGGTCATGGTATTTTCCCTCCTGACCGCCGCCATTGCCTGGAATCTGGGAACCTGGTTTTTCGGCATTCCCGCCTCCAGTTCCCATACCCTGATCGGTGCTGTACTCGGCGTCGGCCTTGCCAACGCGCTCCTGAACGATTTGCCCATCGTGCACAGCATCAACTGGCAAAAAGCCATCGACATCGGCCTGTCACTCATTTTTTCCCCGATGATGGGATTCGTGCTCGCCGGAGCCATTCTGTTCGGCCTGAAACGCTGGCGTCCCAACGCCAGAATGCACCGGGCGCCGGAACTCCGCATGGAATTGAAGAACAGAAAACACCCCCCGTTCTGGAATCGGCTCGTGCTGGTGCTTTCGGCCATGGCCGTCAGTTTCGTGCACGGCTCCAACGACGGGCAAAAAGGCATCGGACTCATCATGCTGGTGCTCATTTGCTTCCTGCCCGCCCAGTTTGTGCTGGATCTGGGCAGCAGCGCCTATCAGATCGAAAGCACCCGTGAGGCCGCGCACTACCTGAAGCGGCTTTACGAAAAGCATGGTAACGATCTGGTTGCCCCTGTTGGCGAAGCCGCCACCACGACGAACGCTTCCGTCGCGTCGGCGGCCTCCCGGACAACGCCCTATCGTTGCGAAATCGCCCACACGCCAGCGACGATCCAGCGTTTGCTGGCGAACCTGAAAGGGCTGAACGATTACACGATGCTGGCAGCCGACAAACGGATCGAAGTGCGCCGCGACCTGCTCTGCCTGGATGATGGCGCCAAGCAACTGGGCAAGCTTCAGATGCTCGCGCCGCGAGAAAAATCCGATTTGACCCGCCTGCGTAAAGACCTCACCACCACGACGGAATACTCCCCGATCTGGGTCACTCTGGCCATCGCTCTGGCGCTCGGTCTGGGCACCATGGTCGGCTGGCGGCGCGTTGTGGAAACCGTCGGCGAGCGCATCGGCAAACAAGGCATGACCTATGCGCAAGGCATGAGCGCCCAGATCACCGCAGCGCTCGCCATCGGCGCGGCCAATCTCTACAGCCTGCCGGTTTCCACGACGCATATCCTGTCTTCCGGCGTTGCCGGGACGATGGTCGCCAACCGCAGCGGCCTGCATGGCGGCACCCTGAAAAACATCATGCTCGCCTGGGTTCTGACCTTTCCCATCTCCATGTTGCTGGCGGCGGGTATTTTCTGGCTGGCGGTGCAGTTTTTATAGCGTGGGCGCACGCCTTCAAAAATAGGTGCGCGCCTCTTCAAAGCGGGTCGAATAGTAGCTGTTTTCCAGACTGTCGATGCGAACCTGCCCATTGCTCGAAGGGGCGTGCACAAAACGCAGGTCGCCGATGTAAATGCCGACATGGGAACGCGGGCGGTTCAGCGTGTTGAAAAACACCAGATCGCCGGGACGAATGGCTTCCGGGCGGATATTACGCCCCTTCAGGGCGATGCTGGCGGCGTTGCCGCTGATTTTGTAGCGGGCGGCCTGCTGGAAGATGTAGGCCACCATGCCGGAGCAATCCAGCCCGGCTTCCGGGTTCTTGCCGCCAAAACGGTAATCCGTGCCGATCAGTCCCAGCGCGTACATCACCACGTCCTTGCCTTGCTGTGTCGCTTCCAGATTACGCGCAAAGGCGGAAGGTTTTTTCGCGGTTGGCGTCGGTGTGCGGCTCGACCCGCTGCCGCCGCTGCCACCCAACAGGCCACAGCCCGCAAGCAGGCTGAAGGTCAGAAATGTGCAAAACAGACGTCTGCCGCGTTTGCGGCAGAGGCCGGAATTTTCTTGTGTCATCGCAAAAGCCATTTTTCCCGGAACAGACCGCAGTATGTCGTTCCGCAAGGATTTTTGAAAGCCGAATGCTTCAATCTTCCAGCGCGCAGCGTTCTTCCGGGCTGCAATCGACCTGAAACAACGCCCGATCTTCCAGGCGCACGGCGGTCAGTTGCCCCCCCCACAGGCAGCCGGAATCCAGCGCCAGCAGATTGGGCGTCATCTTCAGACCCAAAGCCGACCAGTGGCCTGTGACCAGTACCCGGTCGGCGCTCTTGCGGTCGGGCAGCTCAAACCAGGGCAGGCAGCCCCTGGGCGCGTTTTCCACTTTGCCCTTGGCGGAAAAATTCATTTCGCAGCGCTTCCCGTTGTCTTCCGTTTTGATGCTGCAAAAGCGCATGCGCGTCATGGCGTTGACGATCACGCGCAGGCGATCCATGCCTTGTAATTTACCCGACCAGCAGGCGGGCTTGCTGCCCCAGAGTTGCGCGAGAAATTCCCGGTAATCCTCACCGCGCAGGCGCGTTTCGACTTCCGCCGCCAGATTGCAGGCTTTTTTGACGCTCCATTGCGGCAATAATCCGGCGTGCACCATGCAGTATTCGCCTTCGGCATGGCACATCGGGCGATGGCGCAGCCAGTCGAGTAACTCCGCCCTGTCCGGGGCGTCCAGCACGGTTTGCAGGGTGTCATCGCGGGCGCGTCGGGCATCCCTGACTTCCGCAATCATGAGCAGATAGAGGTCGTGGTTCCCCAGCACGGTGATGGCGGCGTCGCCCAGAGATTTGACGTAACGCAGGGTGGAAAGCGAATCCGGGCCGCGATTGACCAGATCGCCCACCAGCCAGAGCTTGTCTTGAGCGGGATCGAAGGCGCAACAATCGAGCAGGCGACGAAAGGAATTGAAACACCCCTGAATGTCGCCGATTGCATAAGTAGACATGGCGGATGCAAAAATGTGGGATTAACCAATCAAGCGAATGCTTCGGCGCGGGCAAGCGGCGGATTTTCCCTGTCCTTGCCGGATAAGAGCGGTTGCGCGCCGTCGAGCGGCCAGTCTATGCCGATTTCCGGGTCGTCCCAGGCGATGCCGCGCTCGTGTTCGGGCGCATAGTAATCCGTTGTTTTATAAATAAATTCCGTATATTCGCCGAGCGCCAGAAAACCGTGCGCGAAACCCGGCGGAATCCAGAGTTGTCGCTTGTTATCCGCCGAGAGCAGCGCGCCAGTCCACTGTCCGAAGGTGGGTGAGGATTTGCGGATATCCACCGCCACATCGAAGGCTTCACCCACGACAACGCGCACCAGTTTGCCCTGTGCCTGCCGAATCTGGTAATGCAGACCGCGCAGCACATGGCGGGCGCTGCGGGAATGATTGTCCTGCACGAAATTCACTTTCAGTCCGCTCAATTCCGCGAATTCCCGGGCGTTGAAACTCTCGAAAAAGAAACCGCGCGCGTCACCGAACACTCTGGGCGTAAACAGCAGCACTTCGGGAATACTCAAGGCCTGCACCTGCATCATGCCTGTCCCCTTCCTTCTGCCAGCAAGCCGAGCAGATATTGACCATAGGCGTTCTTTTGCAAGGGTTGCGCCAGTTTTTCCAGTTCGGCGTCGGTAATCCAGCCCTGCCGCCATGCCAGTTCCTCCGGCGCGGCGACTTTCAAGCCTTGGCGTTGTTCCACTGTGGCGATGAACTGACTGGCATCCAGCATGGATTCATGCGTGCCGGTATCCAGCCAGGCATAGCCCCGACCCATGATTTCGACATGCAGATTGCCCGCCTCCAGATAATGTCGGTTGACATCGGTGATTTCCAGTTCGCCGCGCGCCGAAGGGCGGATGGCGCGGGCGACTTCGACCACGCTGTTATCGTAAAAATACAGGCCGGTAACGGCGTAATTCGATTTGGGCGCGGCGGGTTTTTCCTCAATGCTGGTCGCCTGTCTTGCTGCGTCAAAGGCGACTACGCCGTAGCGTTCGGGGTCTTGCACGTGATAAGCGAACACGCTGGCCCCCGTTTCGCGCGCGTCGGCCTGGGCGAGCAGTTTGTAAAACTCGTGCCCGTAAAAAATATTGTCCCCCAGCACCAGAGCGGCGGGCGCGTTGCCGATGAAATCCGCGCCGATGATAAAGGCTTGCGCCAATCCTTCCGGGCTGGGTTGCACGGCGTAGGAAAGATGAATGCCCCACTGCCTGCCATCACCCAGAAGTTGCTCAAAACGCGGCGTATCCTGCGGCGTGGAGATAATCAGAATGTCGCGTATTCCCGCCAGCAGCAAGGTGGTGAGCGGGTAGTAAATCATCGGCTTGTCAAAAATGGGCAGCAATTGCTTGGAAACCGCCAGAGTAGCCGGATACAACCGGGTGCCGGAACCTCCGGCCAGAATGATGCCTTTACGCATGAAGTCTCCTGGAAAGCGAATCAGATGCGCGCATGGTATCAGAGGACAGAAGACAGAGGACTGAAGACAGTCGTCATGCGGCGCTCCGCGCCGCAAACCTTCTGTCCTCTGTTATCCTTGTGTCCCGCCAACATCGGTGAACTTCGGAGCGCAAAACAACATGATGGGACGTGTCATCACGGGGGCCATTCTGGTCTTGATCGGGTTGTTGCTGATAATTGCCAATCTGGGCATCCTGCATCTGGACAGCGGGCGTTTGCTGAATACCTGGTGGCCGTTGGCGCTCATCCTTCTGGGCAGTCTGCTGCTGACCATGAAACTCTATTTTCTGGGCGCGTCCCTGCTGCTGTACGGGCTGCTGTTTCTGGCAATCAAGCTGGAGATGCTGCAAGCCCATGTCGTGCATGTGCTCATGGTCTGGTGGCCGCTGGGATTGCTGGTGATCGGCACGGTGCTGATCGTCAATCGGCGGGTTTGAGCGGGGGCAGGCGGTCGCGCCAATAACGGCGTTCTTCCTGCCGCCAGCGGCGGGCGTCAATGCCGTGTTCCGAAAAATCCAGAATCAGCGCCCCGTCCCTGTCCGTGCGCAGGAGCTTTGCGCCCAGATGCTCGTAGCGGTCGACAATTTCCGGGCGGGGATGGTTGAAGCGGTTGCGATAACCCGCAGAGACCAGCGCCCAGTCCGCGCCTGCGGCGGCGACGAAGGGCAGGCTGGAGGAAGTGCGACTGCCGTGGTGTGGCACAAGGATGGCTTCGGCGGAGAGCGCCGCGAGTTCCCCGGCCAGAAGGCGGCGCTCCTCGCGCACGCCGATGTCGCCGGTGAGCAGCATGCGCCCGCCCGCCGATGTCACCTTCAACACGCAACTGTCGCCGTTATCGCCGCGCAAGGCTTTATCGACGGGCGGATGCAGAAATTCGAAACGCACCTTATCCCATATCCAGTGTTGTCCCTCGCGGCATGTTTCACTCCCCGGCAAGTTTGGCTGCGAGGAAATGAGGCGATACACCGGCAAACCCGCCACGATGGAATTCATACCGCCGGAATGGTCGTTGTCGCGGTGCGAAACCACCAGCGCGTCCAGCGCGCGCACGCCGCTGGCGCTCAGGTAGGGCAATACGACTTGCGCTCCGGCGTCGCGGCCTGTTTCCGGGTCGTTGTCTCCGCCGCCGGAGCCATAACCCGGCCCGGCATCGTACAGCAGACGATGCGTCGCCGTCTCCAGCAGCACGGCCTGACCCTGACCAACATCCAGCACCGTAACCCGCAGTTGTCCCGCAGACCGTTCAGGCGCTTGTCCGCACAGCAGCGGCAGCAGCATGACGAGCGCCGCGCCCTTGCCCGGCGTGCCGCGCGGCAACAGCAGCAGGGCGACGCCGCAAGCCGCGAGCGCCACGCTCCAGAGCGGTGGCGCGACGGGGGTGAGTTGGGGCATGTCGGCGAGAAAGGTCAGTGCCGACATCAGCGGCGCAAGCAGCCCGTGCGCCAGAGGCAGGATGGGCAGCGGCAGCCAGGAGAGGAGGGCGGCGAGCAGGGCAAGCGGGGTGATGACGAAACTGACCCAGGGAATCGCCAGCAGGTTGGCCAGCGGTGAAATCAGTGGAAAACGCTGGAAAAACAGGAACAGTAACGGCAGGGTGGCGAGCGTGGCCGCCCATTGCGTATGCAGAAAAACGCGCAAATAACGCGCGCCGCGCTGGCGCAGGGTTTGCGCGAACGTGGATTCCGCCATGATGGTTTCCGGCGTGCTGTGTCGCTGTCCTGCCCAGCAGAGCGCTGCGACCACGCCGAAGGACAGCCAGAAGCCCGCCGCCAGCGCCGCCCAGGGGTCGAACAGCAGAACGCAGGTCAGGGCGACGAGCAGGATGCGAGCGAGGCTGACCTGTCGATTGCAGAGCAGGGCGAGCGCCGCCGCGATCAGCATCAGACAGGCGCGTTGTGCGGGGACATTGAGGCCGGAAATCAGGCCATACGCCAGCGCCGCCAGCACGCCACTCAGGATGGCGAGGCGTCGTGCGGGCAGGCGCAGGCAGAGCCGGGGGCATCGCCGCCACAGCCCGCCGAGCAGCCCGCCCACGATGCCAGCAATCAGCGTAACGTGCAGGCCGGAAATGCTCATCAGGTGCGTGGTGCCGGTGCGGTTGAAGATATTCCATTGTTGTTGCGGCGCGGCGCTCTGGTCGCCGATGGCGAGCGCCGTCAGGATGCCGCCATAGGGCGCCTCCCCCAGCGTTGCCGAAAAATGGTCGCGCAGGCTTTCGCGCAAACGATGCACGCCGAGCATGGGTTGCCGGATTGTCCAGGGCGCTACGCCCATGAACACGGGGGCGGGGGCGTTACGCACGTAGCCGGTGGCGCGCAGGTTGCGCTCCAGAAGCCAGGCTTCGTAATCGAAGGCATGCGGATTGGCGCGACCATGCGGGCGTTTCAGGCGCACGGTGAATGCCCAGCGTTCCCCGGCGCGGGGGGGCGGCGTGGGATTGATTTCTCCCCGCCAGCCGCGCGTGTAAAAATTCAGCCACAAACGAGTGGGAATCCGCGCGTCCGGCGTGAGGACGGCGTCGACCTGAAACGCAAAACGCACGCTCCGGTCAGAATGTGCGGGCAGCGAGACCACCGTGCCTGTCAGGTGAATATCCCGCACTTCCCAGGCCGGGGACAGTTGATCGGCAAGCCGGATTTCCGCCCGCCACGCCGCCCAGCCAAAACCAGTCGCAAATCCTGCGAAGAGGCAGGGTAACAGGATAAAACGGAGCGTAACGCGGGGGGAAACGAGCCGCGTTACGGCAAAAACGGCAAGGCCGCCCGCAAGCCACGCAAGCGGGAGCGTTGGCAGTTCGGCTTGCTTTTGCAGGGCGCAAACGCCCAGTGTCGCCGCCAGCATGAAAATGCCATTCGTGTTGCCCATCAATCAATGTCATATCTGGATTGGATGGACGCAGCGTAACCCAACATGGGACACAAAGCCACTTTTCCTCGCCAGGGCAATCGCATTTGACTGACTCTGAGGCCTTGGCCGCAAACACCGTCATTCCCCTGCAAGGGAATGACGGCAGGCAGGGCGGGATCTACGATACCGCCGTCGTTGACCTGCGGCGCAAGGTAGATACTGTTATCCCCGTCAAGCGCCATGGAGGGTGGGGTCAAATGGTGTGCGGTATTTGAGGACACCAAAGGCGACATGGATGAGTTTTCTCATCATGGCGCCGATGATCAGCATGGGAGGCTTTCCCGCAGCCGTCAGGCGGTTGAAGAAGGACTTTCCCCACGGTGTTCGG
>JAISRR010000150.1 GCA_031273565.1 Zoogloeaceae bacterium
GTGAGCGTGAAAGCGTTACGGGCTACGCCCTCCACGCTTTCACGCTCACACAAAACCTGTAACCTTTGAGGGCAGTTCATAATACAAGGGCGGTATCGAAGAAACCGCCGTTGGTTGGCGCGGCGCGTTCGGAGAACGCGCCCTACCTAAACCCATCCTGCCCTGAACCCGTTCTGCCAAATCGGCGGGGACAGGGCGACCGTATAAATGTTAACGCCATTCTTTTCGGCGTAATGCCTGATCCAACCCCGGCTCCATCCGGCGGCGTCTGGCGTGCGGTGCGAAATTTCCTGACCGTTACATATGTGCGGGAAAAAGGGAAAGCGTGCTTTCATCCGCCCGCAGCCGCCTGATCGCGCATTCCGGGTGCATTCCATGCGCATTTTTCGGACGGTTTTTTCTTTCCCTGAAAAAAAATTTCCATCCTTTTTGCAAAAAGTGTTGACTTGTAAATGAGAATCTATATTATTCGCTCATCGCAGATACAAATGAGATTGATTCCTATTCATGAAACACACGAACACGGCGGTGGCGAAGTTGGCGCAGGCGAACGAAGAAGTTCTGGCGCAGTTGCGGGCGCTTTATCTGGAAGCGTTTGCACACGACGGGTTCGCCGAGATTCGGGTGGAGATCCGCATCTTGCGTCGCGGGCAGAAGGAAATCATTTTGCACTGCGGCAAACAGTATCGCTTTGTTGTCGACTTCGTCTCGTCGGAGGAAAGAAAGCCGAAGATCGGAAACGCCACGACGAACGCCACGACAGATGGCAGAAAGGAAGCCTGAATGAATGCTGGAAAACCAGCCGGTGGTTGCGGCGCTTGCGCCCACTGTCGGCATTGCCACGAATCCGAAGCCACGCCTCCTGAAACCGGGGCGAGCGCGCAGCCGGTTGAGGCGCAGGCCGGGCGCAAGACCATTCCGGTCTTATCGACGCTCACGGCGCGGGCGGCGGTGCGGGGCGACGTTGATCTGGCGCTTGCCGCCGTACTTTGAATGAATAACCTGCCGATATCCGCGCGCAGCGGAGATGGGCAAACCGATCTGGCGCTTTGGGGGCGCGGATTTTTCCGGTGAGTTTCACCGGCCTTTCGTTGAAACCTTTGACGAGGAGTTTCCCTTGGGGGGAAATCCGCAGTCTTCAATCCGCAAGGAGCTTTAATTATGTTGAGCAAACTCATGGCCATGACCCGGGCCGAACTGAAGTCCAAACTCGCGTCCATCGACGTTTCCGCTGTCAAGGGGCGTTCGCTGAAGCGCAAATTTGAAAAAATCCGCAGCAAAAAAGAAGGCGGCTTCACGCTGTTGGAACTGCTGGTGGTGGTGCTGATTCTGGCCGCCATCTCCGGCACCGCCACCATCATGCTGCAAGACACCGACCGCCGTGGCGCGGCAGGCGCGCATGTGGCGATGATGGATGAGCTTTCCAAGGGCATCCAGACGTACCGCGTGCTGCATCAGGGCAAGTATCCTGATCTGTGGGAATCGCTGCTGATTGATTCTAATGGTGCTACGAGTGACCGTGAGTTCCCCGGATTTATCAGTAGTGACCTCATTGCCAATCTGGAGATAGCGACAATCAATGATCTCAATGGTACCGTTTCGACATATGCGGATGGATACTACCTCACAACCGGTGGCAACCCAGGCGCAGGAAACTACCTGTCTGAAGCTGACCGTGATGCTGCTATTGCCAGTAGTGGTGGTACTCTGACTGCGTCTGACTATACAACGGTGGCAGATGGGATTGTTACCACCAACCCCGCAGCAGACATCCTTACGGCGTTGAATGACGTTGGTATTACATCTGTTCGAAACCTGTTGAATGGAGGTGTGGGTACCACAGTCAAAGACAAGGATGGTGTGACGGATATCTCCTTGGAATGGGATTGTCAAGCTGCCAACCTCAAGAAAACGATTAAGGACAAGGAGAACGATGTTGTGGCATCGAACATCTATCGCCCTGCCGCTGCTAATGGTTGTGGTAAAGAAGCAAACGACACGTTGACAGACGATAGTAGTGTTGCAGTTTGGAAGGGGGGCGCGTATCGCGTAGGCGTACCCGTAGGCAGTGGTAATACTGACCCCGTCATCATCGCCTTCGGCGCTGGTCCTGATTCCACGCTGTTCAACCCTGAAGAAATCGGCGCGCTCTCCAATGTGCCCGTCTACCGCCATGTGGAAAGTGATGAATACAACCACTTCATCACGCTGTGGCAGTTCAAGAATGGCGCCATCAGCTTCCAGGCCATCATCGACGGCGCGGGCGACACCAAGGATGAGGAACTGGGCGAAATCGACAACACCCGTCCCACCTGATTCGCTGCTTTGATTTTGTAGCAGCAACATCTCTCCGTTGCGTTGGGGCAACTTTAGCCGACGCCCCCATCCGGGCGTCGGCTTTTTTCCGGTTTTTTTCAGAATGAGCCACTTTATGTTAATCAACTATCAGGGATCAGGGATCAGGGATCCGTTCACCCCGGCCATCCTCTTGAAGAAGAAGGAGGCTGGCGGGACGACGCTTTTCTCCTTCTCCTTCAAGGGGAAGGTCGGGACGAGGGAAGAAGGTAGGGCGCGATCTCCGATGCCGCCCTACCTTGAAAGCCTCCCGCTCCGAGGGATTGGCGGCGCTTCGCGCCGGATTGAAGCGCCGTCCAGCCCTGCGGCGCGCTCGGAGATCGCGCCCTACCTTGAAAATCCTGCGGCGCGCTCTTCGACGCCGCCCTACCTTGAAAGCCTCCCGCTCCGAGGGATTGGCGGCGCTTCGCGCCGGATTGAAATGCCGTCCAGCCCTGCGGCGCGCTTTTTGATGCCGCCCTACCATAAAAACCTCCCGCTCCGAGGGAGGTGGCGCGAAGCGCCGCATGACGGCTGTCTTCTGTCCTCCGTCCTCTGTCTTCTGAACAGCGGCTTCACCCTGCTCGAATTGTTGCTGGTCTGTGTATTGCTGGCGGCGATTTCCATGCTGGCCTTTGGCGCTTACGCCAATGTTGACCGTCAGGCCGAAAACGAACTGGCCAAAACTCAGGCGTTGACTTTAGCCAGCGCCTTGAAACGCTTTCATGACGATACCGGCTACTGGCCGGGCGAAGGGCCGTTTCGAGGTGTGGAAGAGGGGGGTTGCGATGCTGCTTCTGTTGCCTCCGGCAACGGCGGCGCGATTGACCTTGCAACAGACTGGGTCAATTCCCCCGCCAACATGAGCCTGCTCTTCGAGCGCCCCCAATTATGCGAAAAACACCCCCTCGCCGCCCTGAAAACGTGGGAACCCGACACAGGCCGGGGCTGGCGGGGGCCTTATCTGCCGCTCTTGCATCGGCGCCTGGTGGATGCCGCAGCGTGGGACGATAACACGATGGACTGGCTTTCGAATTCGACGGTAGTAGTAAAAAACATGCCCGCGTTCGGCGCGGGGCCTGCCTTTGCGCCAGATGGCGCTTTCTGGCGCTGGCGCAGCCTGCCGGACGGCTCCGACAGTTACGACCGCTCCCGCCACGAATTCCGCGAACACGCGCGACCTTTGCTGTTTCTGCTCGACCCGCCGCGCGTGGTGTATTGGGGAGCGGACGGCGAATATGACGGTACGGTGGCAGTTGACGACAGCGACAAAAACGAACGCTGCGCCGGACGGGGCGATGACTGGGTGGCGTGCTTATGACAGGCATCAGGCGTCAGACATCTGTATCCGCGCTGGCGGGGCGTTGCTTTTCCCCTTCCCTTTGGCAAGGGGAGGGAACGCCGTATCAGAGGACAGAGGACAGAGGACAGAGGACGGAAGACAGTCAGCTACCGGCGGCAAAGCCTTCGCATGACAGCTGTCTTCTGTCTTCTGTCCTCTGAACAGTCCTCTGCCTCCGACATTACAAACTTTTTTCGGGTGAACAATTTATGCAAACGATGAATCTTTTTTCTTGCGCTTTTTTACGCGCCGCGTGTGTGGCTGGCATTTTGCTGGTCTCGCCCGCTTTCGCGGCGGGGCGGTCGCCGCAGGCCGCCAGCGTCGATAAACCTGCCGCGCCCGTCGCGCCCACGCCCGCCGCCGCGCCTGCCGCCCGTTATCAGACCGTTGAACTGGTCAAACTTGTGCCCGCGACGCGAATGACAGACGGGACACGCGCCATTTTCGCGCCCCAGGCGGTGCGTTTCGAGGCGACGTTGGCGCAGGGGCCGACGGCGCAGAAGGCGGAGTATCTGAAACAGGTCATGGGAATGATGGGCATCGCCGAAATCCCGCAGGTCAGTCAGCGCGTGGTGCTGGAATACGGCGGCGATAAACCGCTGGCCGCCTATGTGGAAGACAAGGCCGCCCAACGCCTCGCCCGCGAAGCGAAGGTGGGCGGACGTTATACGTTTTTTGCCTTTCATGTCTACAACAACCGGCAAGGCCCGGCGCTGGTGGTCACGTCGTTCCAAACCGCCGACAGCAAGGCGAAGGCAGAGGAGGCAAAGTGATTTCGGGGTTCAAAGGACGGGGGACAGAGGACAGAGGACGGAAGACCGTCAGCTACCGGCGGCAAAGCCGCCGCATGAATCAATGCCTCCCTCTCCGAGGGAGGTGGCGCGAAGCGCCGCATGACGGCTGTCTTCTGTCCTCCGTCCTCTGTCCTCTGAACAGCGGCTTCACCCTGATCGAACTCCTGCTTGTGGTGGCGATTCTTTCCGCCGCCGCGCTCGCGGCGTTCAGTTTTGCCGCCGATGACCGTTCGCAGGTGCGGATGGAGGATACCCATAATCGCCTCCTCGCCCTGCGCCGCGCCGTGCTGGGCGTGGAAGCGCCCGCTTAC
The DNA here is from genome assembly GCA_031273565.1 of Zoogloeaceae bacterium. Lineage (GTDB taxonomy): Bacteria > Pseudomonadota > Gammaproteobacteria > Burkholderiales > Rhodocyclaceae > Azovibrio. The sequence goes on from JAISRR010000150.1 coordinate 4,782, forward strand.
GGCGGGGAAATGCGGCTTTCCGGGTTTGTGGCGGATAACGGGATGTTGCCGGAGACAGTGGCGGAGTTGGTGAAACCGGACAGCTTTTTGGAAAAAGCCGGAATTCCGGCTGCTTATAGCAGCACGCTCGATGACGACTGCGTGCAAAACAGCCCTGCTTCGCTGGGCGGCACCGCCATATTGCTCAAGGGACATCGCGGCAATTATCTGAACGGCCTGACGCGTAACAATACATTCCGCGACGGTTGGGGCAACGTGGCGGCAAGCACGACAACGCCGCCGGGTGACGACAATTTTGGCTGGCTGGTAAATAACGCCAGTACAGACCACCTCAGCATTACGAGCCTGGGCGCGGATAACGTAAGCGACACGCCCGGAGTTGAGAACGACCTGGACGCCGAAGACGACCAGACGATGCAGATTGAACCGGCGGACTGGCTGATTCCGCTGGCGGGCTGGCAGGTGACGGTGAAGAACAGAAGCGCCACCAACCTCGATCTGAGCACTGGCAATGTTTCCGCCGCCCTGCTGGTTTTTCGCAACATCGGAACAAACGGGCAATGGCTGCGTTTCAACAGCGCAGACAACAACGGTTGCGCTATCACGCTGGCACAAGGCGAGCAGTGCGCCCTGACATTCAACCAAATCACATGCGGCAGTAGTACGGAAGCACGTTCGATTCCGTCAGGCCGTCATCTGCTGGTCTTGCTCAAGGACACCGATCTGTACAAGAACTCCGACAACACGCCCGTTACCGCCCAACCGCTCTTCTACCCCCACGCCGACCGCCCTGCCATTACTCTGGAGATTCGTTGATGCCGCGCCCGGATTTTTCCGCGCTTCTAAATGCCTTGCGCAAATTTTTTGCGCCCCGGCTGTTGTTGCTCATCTGGAATGTGGATGGATTGAAAGCCGTGGTCGCGGAGCGTGAAGGCGGCGGCAAATGGCGGTTTTCCGAACCGGCAGGCTCCCGGATTTCCGATTTCGCCGCCGCGCTGGATGAGGCGCTGGCCGGTTTGCGCGTCGCGGGCATTGCCCGGATACCGCGCGTTTGTTTGCTGGCGTCGCGTTTTGTGGTTCCCGCCCGGCTGGATTTGCCCATCGACCCGGATTCGCCCCGCCCCGAAGCGCAGATGCGGGAACTGGCGTGCGCGGAGATGGAGCCGGTGCTGGCGGAAGCGGGAGCGTTGTGGAGCATCGGCGCGGTGCTGGCGGCGCGAGGATCGCTCACGCCGGAACAGCGGGAACGGGTGGCGCTGGAGCTTGCCATCCGGCGCGAACAGGCAAGCGACAGCATGTTCGGGCAAACGGCCTGCGCCCTTTCCTTTATCGAACAGTTCGAACTGGAAGAATCACTCGCCTGGCAGGAAAAGCTGCAAATTCTGGAAGCCTCGCTGGCCTGCGGCTGGAAGGGTTTCGCCAGCGCGGAGAGCGGCAACAGCGAACCCGTGTGGCTGGCCGCCGCCATCGGGCTGTCGGCCTGGGGTCGTTGGGAATCCGTTTGCGCGCGGCATGGCCTGAAACTGCTGGGCGCGTTGCCCTTCGCGTGGAGCGTGAGCGAAACGCCGGAAGAAACCGAAACGCGCGTGGCGTTGGAAATCCACAGCGAGGACGTGGTGGCGGTGTTGCGCCACCGGGGACGCATCGTGGCCGCCCGCAGCGAGGGACGCATGGAGCGTCCGCTGGAAGCGGGCTGGCTCATGCGGATGATTGAGGATTGGCGCACAGGCGGCGCCTGCGCGCTGGAAATCGTCTGTTTGAATGACAACGACGAAACGGCGGCGCTCACGCTGGCCGACGCGCTGGCCGAGCGTTGGGGTCGCGCGCCCATCGTGCGCAACCCGGCGACGGCATGGCGGGATTTGCTCTCCTTTTTGGCGCAGCGCGGGCGGAATGCCGGACGGGATACGCAAAAAATGCCCCTGCCGATGATTCGTTACGGGCGTCCCAAAAAACCGCTCTGGAAGAAGGCGGGTCTCTGGCAGGCGCTGATTCCCCTTTTGATCGTGGCGTGTCTGGCCGGTGTGGAAACGCGGCAGCGCGCACAAATCAAGGCGGTGCAAACGCGGCTCGACCTCAGCAGTTTCGAAGACCAGAAAAAAACGCAGGAGGCGCAGCAACTGACGCAGTTTTACCAGCAGCAAAAGCAGGCCAACCAGACACTGACCGCCAGACGGCAGGAAGTGACGCGGCTGATTCCCGAACTCGAACGCCTGCAATCCATCGAGCACATGACGACGCAACTGCCCCGCCTCCTGCGCGCGCTGGCCGCCAGCATCGGCGACGACGCGGCGCTGGACGTGGTGCGCAACAGCAGCGACAACGAGATGGGGCGCGTTCAGGTGCTCGCCTGGTCTCCCAATTACAACAGCGCGCAAACCTTCGCCCTCAACACACAGGCGGCTTCCGGCGCGCTGGGCTACGCCGTGGCGCAGGCCAACGTAAAAGCGGCAAAAGGCCGGAACGGGCAGGATGGGTATCAGGTGTCATTCTGGATGCTGCCGGTCACGGAAGAACTGGGAATTGAGGATACGGCGTCAACAAAGGGGGGGGTATGAATTTAGAATTATCTGGCGTTTTGCGTGGGGCATGCAGGGCGGATTGTAATCCGCCAATCCACGCCTTTCGGCGCGTTGCGCCGCATTTCTCCTTCCCCTTCAAGGGGAAGGAACACCACGACTGGCGCGACATAAACAGGCAACGGGCATCCCGGCCTGGGAGCGCGGGGCTTCTGCCCCGCTTCACCAACACACCCTGCGGGGCAGAAGCCCCGCGCTCCCAGCGAACACCCTGCCCGCATCCACCACACCCCCGACGCGAAGCGCCGCATGACGACTGTCTTCTGTCCTCTGTCTTCCGTCCTCTGAACCCGGAGTACGCGCCATGAACCTTCGCGCCGGATTTCGCAAGCTCGCCGAGCAATGGCAGGGCGTTTCCATCGCGCAGCGTTCGCAGTTTGTCGCGGGCTTGTGCGTCATCATGGCCGGATTTTACGGGCTGGTCATCTGGCCTCTCGGTCACAAGCAACTGGAAGAGATTCTTTACAAGGAATCAAAATTCAAGATGCGCCAGAAAAAAAGCGGGCAGGAGGTTGAGTACAAACCGGCGGCGGGGGAACTCGACCTGACGCGGGCGCAGGCGGAACTTGCGAAAACGCAGGAATCGCTCAATACCCTGAAAGCGGAACAGGCGCGGCTCACCGCCCGCTTTATCGCGCTGGAAGACCTGGACGGGGCGCAGAACCTGAAATCGGAATTGACCCGGCTGGCGGAAGCGAGCGACATGGAAATCGTCGTTCTTGAACACATTCACAGCCAGCGTGACCGCCCCCCGACGCCGGAACTCCTGAAAGCGGCCAGCCAGAACAATCCTTACAAACGCCCGCTCCTGCTCCTGAAAGCGCGCGCCAATTATCACGGGCTGATGCGCTTTCTCGACGGGCTGCAAAGCCTCTCCTACATCGCCGCGCCGGTGTGGAGCAGCATTACGGCGGTCAGCGACGGAAAAAAACCCGCCAACGCCGCCAATGCCTTGTCCGGCCAACCCGCGCGGCAATTACTGGATGTGGAGATTCGCTTTGCCATCTGAACACGCCTTTCCAGACGCCGTTGTCGCCGAACTGTTCGCCGAACGGTCGCCTTCCGCCGCCTGGGACGCCTTTCTCGCCCTGCTCGACACACTGCCCGGCGCGGAGGCTTCCGACCTGCACATGGCGGCGGGACGCAAAGCGCACTGGCGGCGGCACGGCGAACTCGCCGCCTGTAACCAATGGACCTGGAGCGACGCCGACATGGGGCATGTCGCCCAGAATCTGCTCGACCCGTTGCGGCGCGAGTTGCTGGAATCTTCCGGCAGCGCCGACCTGGGCTACAGCTCGCCGGGCGGACACCGCTTTCGCGTCAATCTGTTCCGCTCGCTGGGGCGGCTGGCGCTGGTCGCCCGGCATCTGCCGGAACGTTTCGCCAGCCTCAGGGAACTCGCCCTGCCGGAAATCCTGAGCGACCTGGCTTATCTGCCTTCCGGCCTCGTGCTGGTCACGGGCGTGACCGGCAGCGGTAAAAGCACCACGCTGGCCACGCTGATTCACGAAATCAACAGCCACTGCGCCCGCCACATCCTGACCATTGAAGACCCGGTGGAATTCGTGCATACGCCCCTTTGCTCCCTCATCAGCCACCGCGAACTGGGCACTGACACGCCGGATTTCGCGCTCGCCGTGCGCGCCGCCCTGCGCGAAGACCCGGATGTGATTCTGGTGGGCGAACTGCGCGACGCGGAAACCATGCGCACCGCGCTGACAGCGGCGGAAACCGGGCATCTGGTGTTTTCCACCCTGCACACCGCCGACGCGGTGGGCGCGGCGGAACGCTTCATCGGCGCGTTCCCCGGCGAGGAACAGGAAGTGGCGCGGCACCGGCTCTCGCTGGTGTTGAAGGCCGTGGTGGCGCAGCAATTGCTGCCGCGCGCCGACATTCCCGGTCGCGTGCCTGCCGTGGAAATTCTGCGCGGCACGCCCGCCGTGATGAATTTGATCGCCTCCGGCCGCGCCTCGCAGATTTATTCCGCCATGGAATCCGGCGCGGATCTGGGCATGCAAACCTACGACCAGTCCCTCGCGCAACTCACCCGGCAGAAAAAGGTGCACCACGAAACGGCAAAACTGCTGGCGCGGAATCCTGACGGCTTTGAATGGCTGGTGAAGAACGGCGGGCAGGCCACGCCGGGGGGAAAGCGATGAAGCCATTTCAGGGGACAGAGGACAGAAGACTGAGGACTGAGGACAGAAGACTGTCATCATGCGTTGCTTCGCGCCGGAGGGAGTGGGGTTCGGAGTTTTTCGATGAGTAGTCTGAACGAAGCCACCCTGATCCAGGCCGGTTTGCAGGCGGGATTGTTCGATAACGCGGCGCTGGCGCGGTTGCGGCCTGTTGCGCGGGCGCGGCGGCAGAATCTGCTGACGACGCTGGCGACAGACCTCGCCTTGCCGCAGGCGGCGTTTTATCTGGCTTTGTCCGAATTGCGCGGGTTGCCTTACGCCCGGTTGTCGGAATGGCCGGTGGATGAACACCTGCTTGCCCGCCTGCCCGCAACCTTGCTGAAACGGCATCCGATGGCGGCGGTGCGTTCGCCCGACGGCCTGCCGCATCTGGCGGTCGCCAACCCGGATGACGCGCTGGGCGTCGAAACGGCGCGGCGCGTCGTCGGGGCGTTGCCGCTGGCGGTAGCCGAGCCGGAGGCGCTCACTTCCCTGCTCTATCGTCTGCGCGGCCCGGAAGCCGTGGTGGCGGGCGAGGTGGAAGACCCGGTGCAGATTTTCGAGCGCATCGCGCAGGAAGCCCTGTTGCGGCGGGCTTCCGATATTCACATCGAATCCATCGAAGTCGGCGCGCAGGTGCGGCTGCGGGTGGACGGACGGCTGGAAATCATCGGCGCGCCGCTGGCCAAACATCTGGGCGACGCCCTGATTTCGCGCATCAAGGTGCTCTCCGGGATGGACATCGCCGAAGTGCGCGCGCCACAGGATGGCGGGCTGATCTACACGCCCGGCGGCAATGCCGAAAACGCCGCCATCGAAATGCGGGTGGCGTCCGCGCCGGTGAAGTTCGGCGAGCGCGTCACCCTGCGCGTCATGAAGAGCGACCCCAACCGGCAAAAGCTGGATTCGCTGGGCCTGCCGCCTTCGATGGCGGCGCGTTTCCGGGAGGCGCTGGGGCATCCGCATGGCATCGTACTGGTGACGGGGCCGACCGGCAGCGGCAAAAGTACGACGCTGTATTGCGCGCTCAGGGAACTCGACGCCGAGCATCTCAACATTCTCACCGCCGAAGACCCGATTGAGCAGGTGATTCCCGGCGTATCGCAGGTGCAGGTGGGCAGCAAGGTGGATTTTGCCGGCGCGTTGCGTTCCTTTTTGCGCCACGACCCGGATGTGATTCTGGTCGGCGAAATACGCGACCTCGATACCGCCGATGTCGCCCTGAAAGCGGCGACCACCGGGCATATGGTGCTTTCCACCCTGCATACCAACAGCGCGCCGGGGGCGGTGACGAGGCTCTCCGACATCGGCTGCGAACGTTTCATGCTGGGCGCGACCCTGCGCGGCATTCTGGCGCAACGTCTGGTGCGGATGCTCTGCCCGCGCTGTCGACGGCAACGTGAGGCGAGCGCGACGGAAAAACGTCTGTTGCGGGTGGAGGAGACCGACGCGCCGCTGACGCTCTGGGACCCCGTGGGTTGCCCGCATTGTCTGGGTTCCGGTTATCGGGGACGCATCGGCCTGTACGAAGCCCTGTGGGTGGACGCGCCGCTGGCGGCGGCGATTTCCGCCGGAGCGGACGAACGCGAAATCGCGGCAGCGGCAACGGATTACTGGCGACTGGCCGACGACGCGCGGGAAAAAACGCTGGCGGGACTGGCAAGCCTTGCGGATGTGCGCTTTTTTCTGGAAGGGGAGCAGGAATCAGGCATCAGACATCAGGCATCAGGAAAGGTCGCGCCATGAGCGCCTACGCTTATCTGTGTCTTTCCCCCCAGGGGCGTGAGGTCGAAGGCAGCATGGAAGCGCCGGACGAGACTGCCGCGCGGCGGCAATTGAAGGCCATGGGGATGAAACTTCTGCGCCTGCACGCGGCGACGGAGAAGACCGGCGTCCTGCAACACATCTCGAAGGCGTGGCGCTGGATTTCGGGTTTTCGCTCCATCGGCGGCGGCAACCGGGTGATGTTTTATCGCCAGATGCAATTGATGTTGAAAGCCGGTCATACCCTGCTTGAAGCCCTGAACGCCTGCGCGCGGTTAACCCAGTCGCAGCGGCTTTCCGACACGCTGGAGCGCATCGCCGGACGCATTCAGCGCGGCAGCAGCCTTTCGGCGGCCTGCGCGCAGGAAAAAGAGGTGTTCAACCGGCTGGCGCAGAAACTCCTTGAGGCGGGCGAGCTTTCGGGAGAACTGGGGATGGTGTTCGAGCGGCTGGCGACCTTGCTGGAACGACGCGCGGAAGTGCGGCGGCAACTCATCTCCGCTCTGGTGTATCCATGCTTCGTGCTGGTCTTTGCGATTGGCGTTGTCATTTTTCTGGTCATCGGCGTCATCCCGCGTTTCGCTACCTTTTTGAACGGGCGGGGCCGGGCGATGCCCTGGAAGGCCGAAGTCATGCTCGCGGTCGCCGACTGGCTGGAACGCTGGGGCGTGATGATCGGCGTGGTCATTCTGGTCATTGCCATCGCCATTCCCATCCTGCGCCGCATTCCCTCCAGCCGCCGCGTCGTCGACCGCCTCTCGCTTTCGCTGCCGATCATCGGCCGCACGCTGACGACGGCTGCCATGGCGCAGGCGTGCTGGACGTTCGGCTTGCTGGTGAAGAGCCGTCTCACCGTGCTGGAAGCCCTGCGCGTCTGCGCCCAGGTCTCCGGCAACACGGCTTTCGCGGAGGCGTTTTCCGGCGCGGCGGAACAGGTATTGGCGGGGCAGAGCCTGACGGCGGCGCTGAATCATCCAGTCCTGCCGCTCCTGATGCGCCACATGGCGGCGGTCGGCGAAAAAAGCGGGCAGGTGGACGCCGTGATGGAATCGCTCGGCACCCATTACCAGAAAGAACTGGACGCGCGCGTGAAATTCATGGCCTCGATGATTGAGCCGGTGCTTATCGTCGTGATTGGCGGCCTCGTGGGATTTGTGTACCTGGCCTTTTTCGAATCATTGTTGGCGGTTTCGACGGGAGTGTAATTCAGATGACAGATGACAGAAGACAGAGGACAGTCGGTTTGCGGCGCTTCGCGCCGGGGACGTGGCGCGCCTTCCGCCCCTTCGGAGCGCCTCCATCGGAGAGGGGGGCAGTCATTCATGCGGCGGCGAAGCCGCCGGTAACTGACTGTCTTTTGTCCTCTGTCCTCTGTCTTCTGTCTTCTGTCTTCTGTCTTCTGACCGCCCTCTGTCTTCTGAACCCCGCCCAGGCGCAGATACGTTTGCAGAAAGACCAGGAACGCATCCAGCGTTACGACAGCGAAATCCAGCGTCTTTCCAAAGGGAGCCCCCTGCCTCCCGCGCCTGTAAAAGACAAGGAGGACAAAAATCCGTCGAATCTGTCGTCCATCGCAAATTCACTCTTTCAGGAACCGCTCTTTCAGGAACCGCTTCAAATCGCCAATGTGCAACGCCTGCCGGAACGCGACCCGTTCGAGCTTCCGCCCGCGCTTTCCCCGCGCAAGGGCAACAACGATGGCATCTCTTCCGGCTTTCTCACGGATGGCGGCTTGAGCCTGAATCGCTCCTGGCGTCTGAAGGCATTGGCGCGGGGGCCGTCGGGCGGCATCGCTCAGATTCAATCGGGACGCGAAGTCATCACCGTGTATGACGGTGACAAGGTAAATCTGGATGGGATGGCCTACACGGTGCGCGTGGAAGCGGACGGCCTCATCCTGAGATTCGTGCCCAATGATCCAGGCAACCAGCAAATAGACATGCGAGTGAGATAACCTCATGAAGAAACCCGATGATCCTTTCCTGATCTCCGTCGCTATCGCGGCGTTACTCCTGCTCATCCTCATCGCGCCCCCGGTCGGCGCGGCGGAGAATGCCACGGCAAAAGCGCCCCAAGCGGCGTCAGCCCCCGCGCCCGCCAAAACACCGGCAGCATCCGCGCCCGCAGACATCGCGCAGCCAGCGGCGGCAACCGGCGCGACACCGGCGAACATGGCGACGCCCCCCGCCACCGCCAAAAAAGGCAAGGCCGCTCTGGATGCCCCCCCCGGACCCGGCGACATCTACCTGCGTCAGGTCACGCTGGATGAGGCGGCGCAGTTGATCGCCCGCATCGGCAAAACCAGCATCGTGGTCACGGAAAGCGTGTCCAACAAGGTGGTTTCGCTTTACCTGCGTGACGTAAACGTCGAGGGCATGATTAAGAATCTCTGCCGCGCCGCCGGCATCTGGTATCGCTTCGACTCCAAAAACAATACCTATGTCCTGATGAGTGGCCGCGAATACCAGCAGGACATCGCCATCACCCGCGATGACATCACCCGCACCTGGGTGCTTAGACACCATAACGTCATCAGCATTGCCAATGCCATTCAAGCGTTGTTCGGCGCGCGCGTCTCCCTGATTGAACCCGTCGAGGAAATGCCGGAGACAGATATGGGCAGCACCAGCCGCAGTTCTACCGGGAGTTCCGGCAGCTATAGTAGCTCCCGTAATTCCCGCAATTCCCGTAGCGCCAGCACCCGTAGCTACAGCGGCTCCCGTAGCGCCCGCAGCGGCGCGGGCGGCATGGAAGCCGACCCGCGTCAGGCCATTACGGGCATTACCCAATACGCGCTGGAATCCACACTGGAACCCGCGCCGGAACCCGTACCGGCGGAAAACACGGCGGGAACGGCGCAAGGCAGCCCGGTCAATCAGGCGGCGCGCATTGACCAGTTTTCTTCCGGCGCGCTGCTGGCCGCCTCGCGTCAGGGCGCGCCGATCAATATCACCTACAACCTGCTGCACAATCTCCTGCTCGTGCGCAGCAGCGACGAGGCCGCGCTGGCGGACATCGAAACCCTGATTCAGAAGATGGATCGCCCGCCCAGACAGGTGTTGCTGGAAATGAAAATTCTGGAAGTGCAACTGGGCAGCGATTTCAGTTCGGTGTTCGACATCGGCGCGAGCAGAAACGGCACCAGTTCCGGCCCGCTCAGCCCCACCAGCGCCGACAGCGGCGTCTTCCCCAGTAATTCCGCCCTGCTCGGCAATTTTCCGCTGGGCAGCGGCACCGTCATCTGGCAGCGGGTCAGCAGTAACCTGCGGATGCGCCTGGAACTCATGGAAAAGGAAAACCGGGTTAACACCCTGGCCACCCCGACGCTGCTGGCCGCCAACAATCAGGAAGCGCAACTGTTCGTCGGCACGGAAGAAGTGCTAGTCACGGGCGCAAGCGCCGACAATACCACCGGCATCAGCGGTGTGTTCTACAGCACCTTCACCGTGAATACGGAGCAGCGAAATGTAGGCCGAACCCTCATTATCCTGCCGCGCATCAATGATGACCGCTCGGTGACGCTCACCATCGACCTGGATAATTCCAGCATCAATCGCAACGCGCGCACCCTGCCGATTGGCGGCGGATTCGGCGACATCCCGATTGACACGGTCAGCACCGCCAACCTGCAAGTCACCGCGCACGCCTATGACGGCATGACGGTGGCGGTCGGCGGCATGATCAGTCAGAACATCAGCGACAACGAGGAAAAAGTGCCCCTGTTGGGCGACATTCCCCTGCTCGGTCATCTGTTCAAAAAAACCGGTCGGGGAAACTCACGCAGCCAACTGGTGCTGCTGATTACGCCCTGGGTGCTGGAAAACCCGGCGGAAAGCGACGCCCTCGCCCGCAAGAAGGAAGAGGAACTGCGTCAACTGGATCGCGCCGACGCCAGTCGCGGCCATCTCTCACAGGGAAAAACGCCGCCCCGCGATTCCGTTCTTGACCCCCTGCCGGAAAACGCGCCCAACTGGTTCGGGAGCGCCCTCTCCACGCCAGAGCGCACGCCCAACAGTCCGCCCGAAAATTTCTGAAAAGGAACAACATGTCTGAAAACGCCGCTCCCACGCCGCTTCTGCGCTACGCCGCACAAAATGTCGGTCAGATTCTTCTGGGAAAAGAGGAAGCCATCCGTCTTTCCCTCGCCTGTCTTGTCGCGGGCGGACACCTGCTTTTGGAAGACCTGCCGGGCATGGGCAAAACCATTCTCGCGCACACGCTGGCGCATATTGCCGGATTGCATTTCAAGCGGGTGCAATTCACCAGCGACATGCTGCCCGGCGACCTGACCGGCGCGCCCATTTTCAACAAGGAGTCCGGCGAATTCGTTTTTCATCCCGGCCCGATTTTCGCGCAGGCGTTGCTGGCCGACGAAATCAACCGCGCCTCGCCCAAAACCCAGTCGGCGCTTCTGGAAGCGATGGAGGAAAAACAGGTGACGAGCGAGGGCGTCAGCCGCGCCCTGCCGCGCCCCTTTTTCGTCATCGCCACCCAGAACCCGATTGACCAGCTTTCCACCAATCCATTGCCGGAAGCCCAGCTTGACCGCTTCATGATGCGCCTCTCGCTTGGCTACCCGGACGAGGCGGCGGAACTGGAAATCCTGCGCGGCGAAGACCGCCGCGTTCTGCTCGAACGCCTGCCGCCCGCGCTGAACGCGGGCGAACTCGTCGATTTACAGGGACGCGCCCGCGAATTGCACGTTTCCGAATCCCTGCTCAAATACATCCGCGCCCTGGCCGAACACACCCGCCACGGCGCGGGTCTGGCCTATGGCCTTTCGCCACGCGGCGCGCAATCGCTTCTGGCCGCCGCCCGCGCCTGGGCGCTGCTGGCCGAACGCGACCATGTATTGCCCGACGACGTGCAGGCGGTATTCGCCGCCGTGGTCGGCCACCGGCTGGGACTGGGCGAGGCGCGAGAGGCGCAGGGCGCGGCGCGGGAAATCATGCGGGCGGTGAGTGTCTGAGGACAGAGGACAGATGACAGAAGACCGTAATTCATGCGGCGCTTTGCGCCACCTCCCTCGGAGAGGGAGGCTTTCAGCGTCTCTCTTACCGAGGGGAGTTGCGCTTCTGGAAGGCCGCGACCACCCCGCCCCTGCGGGGCACCCCTCCAAAGGAGGGGAATGGGTTGATTCCCCTCCTCCGGAGGGGTGGCAGGCGAAGCCTGACGGGGTGGTCAGGGCGGTCGGGTTCGGAGGACAGCGAACAACAAATGAAAAATAACAACCCGCTCCCGTCCGCGCCATCTCTCCGTCTTCTGCCCCCCGTCACTCCTACCTTTGCCGGTATCGTCTGGCTGGCAGCGGCGTTGTTCCTGCTGGCGACCGCCATCAATTATGGCAACAACCTGATTTTCGCCCTCGCCTTCTGGCTGGCCGCGCTCTGGCTGATGAGCGCATGGCGTTGCTGGCGCAATCTCGCCGGTCTGGTCTGGCATCCCGACCCGCAACCGACCGCGTTCGCCGGGGAACGTCTCGTCATCGGCGGCGTGTTGCGCGACCCGACAGGCCGGGCGCATGTCGGCGTCGCCCTGTCGCAATCCCTGCGCCATCACAAGACGCAAGGCGAGGCCGCGCAGGTGGACGGAAACAACGACAGCCGCCTGGAACTCGCCCTACCCGCCCCGGCGCGCGGGCGGCGGGAAATTGCGCGGCTCTTTCTCGTCTCCGACCATCCCTTTGGCCTCTGGCGCGCCCGCCGCGCCCTGCCGCCCGTCGCGGCGCTGATTTTTCCGCAACCGGCAGGCGCGTTGCCCCTGCCCGACGCCGCGCCGCGTCCGGCGCACTGGCGACAGGAATCCGGCGATTTTCAGGGCTTGCGCCCCTATGTCGCGGGCGATTCGCCCCGACGCGTCAACTGGCGCGTCTACGCCCGTCAGGATGCGCTGACCATCAATTGTTTCGATGGCGGCCGGGGCGGGCGCGCCCTCTGGCTCACCCCTGACGCCTGTCCGGGCGACATGGAAACCCGCCTCTCCCAGCTTTGCCGCTGGGTGCTCGAAGCCGACCGGCAGGGGCTGGAATACGGCCTGCGCCTGGGCGAATCCCGCGTTTCATCGCCGCGCCCATCGCCGGGTCGCGGACAGGCATGGCGGATACGCTGCCTGACGACGCTGGCGCTTCAGGGGGCAGAAGACAGGGATCCGGCATCAGACATCCGATGAAGCGAGCGCCCTTTTCACCTTTTCTCATCATGAGGACATCATCATGACTTCTCCCTCATCATCCCCTGCCCCGGAAGCACCCCTGCTCCCCTGGCGCACGCGGGAATCTTCCCGCCACCTGCTGATGGCGATGGTCTACAGCCTCGGCATCGCGGCGGCGACCGGCGTTTTGCTGCTCCTGCCGCTGCCCAACGCGCATCTGACCCTGCTCACGCTGGTGGCGCATCTGGTTTCCGGGCTGTTGGCGGGCGTGTTTTTTCTGCCCTTCCTGTTCGTCCACCTGAAAGACGGGCGCGAGCGATTGCGCCATCTGTTCATGCCCTGGAAACTGCGACGGCGGATTTATCTGGGTGAAACGCATCATCACCGGCTGCTGGGCTACATCCTCACCCTTGGCGTCGCCATTGTTCTTTTGACCGGTCTCGCCATCGCGCTGCCCGCAATCGCCTACCTCGCCGGACATCCGGTGACATGGCTGCGCGTTATTCCCAGCGAATGGGGGGGGCATAGCCTCATCCTGAAAATTCATCTGGGCGTTTCCGTCCTGCTCATCGTCGCCTTGCTGCTGCACTTTCCCAAGAGGACGTTGCCATGAAAAATCCCTTTCCCACCAATTGCTTCAAACTGCCGCTCGCCCGTTTCTTTTTCGTCTTCATCGCCACCCTGCTGCTGGCGGCGGCGGCGGCATTCTGGCTGCCCGCCCCGGTCGATTTGAGCGTGGAGGCCGAACGCGACCTGCCGCTTTACTCACAACCCTTCGGCGCAGACCACCCTTTTTTTCCCGGCGAACTCTCCACCCCGGACGGCAAACTCGTGAACTGGCGCGCCGTGCCGGGTTCCCGCTTTTGCGGAGAATGCCATCTGAAAGAAACGCTGGAATGGGCGACTTCAATGCACGCCATTTCCGACCTCGACTTAATCTACGACAGCACGGTGTTGGAAAACACCGACGCCACAGAAGCGGGCAAGGCGCATGGCATGGAAAAGGGACGCTGGTGCGAAGCCTGTCATAACCCGCTGGGCACGCTCGCCGGAGCGGTAACGCCCGCCAACAGCGTGCAGGAAACCGAAACGATGGAAGAAGGCACGTCCTGCGTCGTCTGCCACGCCGTCAATCACGCCGAACCGCAGGTGGGCAACGGGGCGCTGGAAGTGGATATCAACGGCATCTTCCGCTACGGCCATCCGGCGTTGATTGCCGCCGCGCCTTCGCGTCACGCCCGCGACATGCGCGCCCGCCGCGAACAGCCCCTGATGGGCGATTCCGCCTTGTGCGGCGCCTGCCACACGGAAATCCGCCCGACTGCGGTAAGCGGCGCGACGCCGCCCCTGAATTTGCAGGATACCTACGAGGAATGGCGGCATTCGCCCTATGCCAGAGCGGGCATCCAGTGTCAGGATTGCCACATGTCGCAAGACCCGGCGGGCTTTGTGGCCGCCCTGAAGCGGGGCGAAAAGCCGAAAAAGACGCTCTCGCACCGCTTCGTCGGCAACAATTATCTGCTTTCCAACACCAACCTGCCTTCCGGCCTGCTCATGTCCCTGCGCGGCGGCTCGCCTTCCGGCCTGAACCGTCTCTATGACCGCAAGACCTTCAACGCGGAATTGACGAAAACCTTTGAATCCGTCGTCGCCCTGCTGAAAGAAGCCGCCGAAGTGCGGGTAGACGCGCCGAAGGTCGTGGATGGCGAACTGCGCTTTCAGGTCGCCGTCACCAACGCGGGCGCGGGTCACGCGCTGCCCACCGGGCCGCTCGACCAGCGTTATCTGTGGCTGGAAATCGAAGTGAAGGACGTTCAGGGTCGCGTCATCTTCCATCAGGGCGCGTTCAACGCCAAAACAGGCGAGGAAGACCTCACCGCCGCGCGCTGGCTGAAAGAAGTCACCGACAGCGAAGGCAAGCCGCTACGTCGGCATACCCTCTTCGACGCCCACACCCTCACCTATACCCGCCCGCCCATTCCGCCCAAGGCAAGCGACACGGTGGACTTCAGGATTCCGCTGGAAGCCGCCGCCGACAGCATCTACACGGTGCGCGCCCGTCTCTGGTACCGGATCGCCTTGCAGGACATCGTGGAAAACATCGAACGGCAGGGTCTGGGCAAGGTGGATGTGATTTTGCCGCCGCTGCTGATTGCGGAATCTTCTTCACCCTGGAGCTTGCCATGACCGCATCCCCAAAAAAACCTTCCCGCCTGCCCAGCCTCGCGGAGACCATCGCCCTCAGCCTGCCGCTGCTGGCGGTGGTCGGCATGGCGATTTTTCTGCTAGGCGGATTGCCCAAAGGCGAAGACGCCCGCTACACCCGCGCCCGTGACGATATTCGCGCCATTCGCAGCGTTTTGCTGGTGAGTCCCAAAATGCCCGATACCCAAAGCGGCCTCGCCGCGCTGGTGGAAAGCGGCCAACTCCCCTTCCTGCCGCAAGACCCCTGGGGACGCGATTACCAATACCGCAATCCGGGCAGCGCCTACAGCTACGAGCTTTTTTCCCTCGGCCCCGATGGTGAGGAAAGTCAGGATGATATTGTCGTATGGAATCTGTACGGAGGACGTTGAGGTGATCAGAGGACTGAGGACTGAGAACAGAAGACAGTTCAGCTACCGGTGGCTTCGCCGCCGCATGAATGATTGCCTCCCTCTCCGAGGGAGGCGTCCCACAGGGGCGGAAGGAGCGCCATACCCCCGGCGCAAAGCACCGCAGGACGACTGTCCTCTGTCGTCTGTCTTCAGTCCTCCGAACCCGACCGCCCTGACCACCCCGTCAGGCTTCGCCTGCCACCCCTCCAGAGGAGGGGAATCAACCCATTCCCCTCTTCTGGAGGGGTGCCCCGCAGGGGCGGGGTGGTCGCGGCCTTCCAGAAGCGCAACTCCCCTCGGTAAGAGGGACGCTAAAAGCCTCCCTCTCCGAGGGAGGTGGCGCAAAGCGCCGCAGGACGACTGTCTTCTGTCCTCTGTCTTCTGTCCTCCGAACCCGGAATCCGTTTTACGATGATGTTCAATACGCGCCTTTCCCGTCCCCTCTTCAGCGCGGGGTCATCCCTCGTCCGCTGGTCTTTTGCCCTGCTTGTCCTCGCGCTGGCGAGCCACGCGCCTGCCCTTCCGCCTCTTGCTTACGGCCTGTTCGCCTTGGCGATGGCGAGCCGTCTCATGCCGCGTCGCGCCTGGGCAGCGGTTGTCCGGCTCATTTTTCTTGGCATCGTCATTGTCGCCTGCGGGCTGACCGGCGGCTGGCTGGACGCCGGGACGCTGCGACTGGCGTTATTGCTCGTCCTCGCCCTGAAATGGGCGGAGGCGCGGCAGGCGCGCGAATTCACCCTGCTGGCTGGCGCATCCGTGTTCGCGGCGGCGGTGGGTCTGTTGCAATGGGGCGAAGGCGTCGGCCTCGCGCTGGTGTTTGTTCTGCCCTGTCTTTATCTGGGCGTGCTGGAAGCCGCATCCGCTTCCCCGCTGCGCGTCCGGTTGCGCCGCATTCCGGGCGCGATGGCGATGGCGCTGCCGCTCGCGGCGATGCTGTTCCTGTTTTTTCCGCGCATTCCCGGCCCCTTGTGGGACATCGGGCTTTCCTTCGGTCTGCCCCTGTCGCTGGGACTGGAAAAGTCAAATCAGGGACTGGGCGTCTCCACCCGGCTGAAACCCGGTCAGGGTCAAGGGCAGACGCAGACTGGCGTCGCCGACAGCCAGCCCGTGTTGGTGGCGGAGTTCGAAAACTGGGTGCCGCCGACCGCGCTGCTCTACTGGCGCGGCCCGGTGTATTACGATTTTGACGGGCGCGAATGGCGGCTGGACCCGGAATACGAGGCCGGGCAGGGGCGCAGAATCATGCGTCAGGGCTGGACAAAGGCGGCTGACTTCAGCAACCGCCTTGCCCGCAAATCGCAGGAAATCCGTTACCAGATTCGCCTCACCCCGCACGAACGGCTCTGGCTCTACAACCTCGACCTGCCCGCCCGCCTTACCGCCGAATCCTTCATCGGCCCCGACTGGCAGGTGCTCTCCCATCGCCCGGTGCAAACGGAAATGAGCTACACCCTGAGTTCCTGGCTGGAATGGGAGGCGGGCGGCGCGCTATCCGACGAACTGCGCCATCGCGCCCTCGCCCTGCCGGAAAACGGCAATCCACGCCTGCGCGCCCTGGGCGAACAGCTCACTGCCCTGCCCGACCCGGAAACACGGGTCACCACCGCGCTCACCGCTCTGGCGCAGGAAGGCTACAAGGTGCGCGACCGCTTCGATTTTGCCGATGGCCCGGACGCGCTCGACCAGTTCTGGTTCGAGACGCGCGTCGGCAACGCCGACCTTTACGCCGGAACCTTCGTGCTCCTGATGCGCGCCGCCGGCATCCCCGCCCGCCTCGTCACCGGCTACCGGGGCGGCAAGCTGATGGCGCTCACCGATTATGTTATCGTCAAGAGAAGCCATGCCCACGCCTGGGCGGAAATCTGGAGCGACGCCCGTGGCTGGCGGCGCATCGACCCCGCAGACCTGATTGCGCCGGAACGCTTTGCGAGCGAACCAGGCGCGCCGAAACCACAGGCGACCCCGCCCGCCAAAGCCCCCTCCCCGGCGCGTCCCGCGCCTGCGCCCACACGCCCCAACGCGGCAAACCCCACTGCCGCCAAAACGAACGTAGCGGACGCGGCAAAAAACGCTCCGCGCCCGACCGGAAAAACCTGGCAATGGCTGCGTCTCCCCGACCCCGGCGATTTCCTGCAACGCTGGATATTCCACCTCAACGGACAAACCCAGCAAACGCTGCTCGCGGGCATTCAGAAAGACAGCGCCCAGAAATTCGCCTGGGCCTGGCTGCTGGGGGGCGCGGCATTCTCTTCCGCCCTCATGTTCGCCATCGCCCAACTGCTTGCCCGCTGGCGCGATCACCGCCGTCTGCCCGCGCCGGAACGTGACTGGAACAGACTTTGCCGCCTGCTGGCGCGGCGCGGTTTTACCCGCGCCGCGTGGGAATCCCCCGGCGACTTCGCCCGCCGCGTCAGCGCCACCTGCCCGGCCTGGGAAACCGCTCTTGTCGCGCTGGCGACGACCTATGCAAACTGGCGCTACGCCGCTGTCGGCGACCCTGGCGCGGTCAAACGCTGCGCGCGACGTTTGTATAACCTCATCATGGCAAGCGCCCACCTGCGGCAATAAGGCAAAGAGGTGGGGCGGTATCTACGATACCGCCGTCGTTGACATGCGGCACGTTCGGAGAACGCGCCCTACCTGAACCCATCCTACCTGAACCCATCCTACCTGAACCCATCCTACCTGAACCCATCCTGCCTGAACCTGCCTTACCCAAAGCTATCCTCTGCCCCCCGAACGCCGAACGCCTGTTCACGCAGGCGGAAGAGTTCGTCGCGCGCCGCCGCCGCTTTTTCAAATTCCAGATTCTTCGCGCATTCGTTCATCGTTTTTTCCAGACGCCGGATTTCTTTCGCCAGCGCCTTTTCGCCCATCACGGCATAGTCGGCCTCGCGTTCGGCGATCCGGCGTTCCTGCCGGGTGGTTTCGGCGCTGTAGACGCCGTCGATGATGTCTTTTATCCGTTTGACAATGCCTCTGGGCACGATGCCGTGTTCCTTGTTGAACGCGATTTGCTTTTCCCGGCGGCGGTTGGTTTCGTCGATGGCGCGGCGCATGGAATCGGTGATGGCGTCGGCGTACAGAATGGCCTTGCCGTTCAGGTTCCTCGCGGCGCGGCCGATGGTCTGGATCAGCGAACGCTCGGAGCGCAAAAAACCCTCCTTGTCGGCGTCCAGAATGGCGACCAGCGACACTTCGGGAATATCCAGCCCTTCGCGCAGCAGGTTGATGCCGACCAATACGTCGAACTCGCCCAGACGCAGGTCGCGGAGAATTTCCACCCGCTCCACGGTGTCGATGTCGGAATGCAGGTAACGCACCCTGACGCCGTGTTCTCCCAGAAAATCGGTCAGGTCTTCCGCCATGCGCTTGGTCAGCGTCGTCACCAGCACCCGCTCGCCGACCGCTGTGCGTCGCCGGATTTCCGTCAGCAGGTCGTCAACCTGGGTGGTCGCCGGGCGCACTTCCACTTCCGGGTCGACCAGACCGGTCGGACGCACCACCTGCTCCACCACCTGTCCGGCGCGCTGTCCTTCATAGACTGCGGGCGTGGCGGAAATAAAAAGGGTCTGGCGCAGCATACTTTCAAATTCCTCGAAGCGCAGCGGGCGGTTGTCGAGCGCCGAGGGCAGGCGAAAGCCGTAATTGACGAGATTTTCCTTGCGCGCGCGATCACCCTTGAACATGCCGCCCACCTGACCGATGGTGACATGCGATTCGTCGATGAACATCAGGGCATCGTCGGAGAGATAATCGAGCAGGGTGGACGGCGGTTCTCCAGCCTTGCGCCCGGAAAGGTGGCGGGAATAATTTTCGATGCCTTTGCAAAACCCGATTTCCGTCAGCATCTCCAGATCAAAGCGGGTGCGCTGTTCGATGCGCTGGGCTTCCACCAGTTTTTGTTCGCGCTGAAAATAGTCGATGCGTTCCGCAAGTTCCACCTTGATGGCTTCCACCGCCTCCAGCACCGTTTCGCGCGGCGTCACATAGTGCGAGGCCGGGCAGACAGTAAAGCGCAGCGCCTTGTGCAACAATTCCCCGGTGAGCGGGTCGAAAAAGCGCAGGGACTCGATGGCATCGTCAAACAGTTCCACCCGCAGCGCGTGTTCGGCGTGTTCGGCGGGGAAAATGTCGATCACGTCGCCGCGCACGCGAAAGACGCCACGGTGAAAATCCATCTCGTTCCGCTGGTATTGCAGGGCGACCAGACGCCGGACGAGATTGTGTTGATCGAGCTTGTCGCCAACGCGCAGCGTCACCATCATGTCATGATAATTTTCCTTGTCGCCGATGCCATAGATGCAGGACACCGAAGCCACAATCACCACGTCACGCCGTTCCAGCAGGCTTTTGGTGGCCGAGAGCCGCATCTGCTCGATGTGCTCGTTGATGGCGGAATCCTTTTCGATAAACAGGTCGCGCGATGGCACGTAGGCTTCCGGCTGGTAATAGTCGTAGTAGGACACGAAATATTCCACGGCGTTTTCCGGAAAAAATTCCTTCATCTCCGAATACAACTGCGCCGCCAATGTCTTGTTATGCGCCAGGATCAAGGCCGGACGCCCGGTGCGGGCGATGACGTTGGCCATGGTGAAGGTCTTGCCGGAGCCGGTGACGCCCAGGAGCGTCTGGAAGGAAAGGCCATCTTCCAGCCCTGCAACCAACGCCGCAATCGCCTCCGGCTGGTCGCCCGCGGGAAGAAAGGGCTGATGCAGGCGAAAAGGACTGCCGGGAAAGGTGACCACTTCGCTGCTTTGGGGTTCCGACGGACGTTCGGAGCGATTCATGAGGTTTCAGGTTTGAAGTTACTGGCAAAAAGATACCACCGATTGCGACGCATTGTTTGCCATGAAAAAAATCCGGGCAGTTTCCTGCGGGAATCGTTCTCCATCGTGAAATTCCGGGGGCGGTCCATCCCGTCATAACGGACAAGGGCGGCTCGTCGCCGCCCCCGCGTCACATGCGCTACGATTACGCCGACGGTTTCTTGCGATGGTCGAGCACGCGCACCGCCTTGCCCATCGAACGTTCGACCGCGCCGGTCGGGTGGACGCGGACTTCGCAACTGATGCCGATAAAATCCTTGATGTCCTTTTGCACCTTGGCGGCGACGTGATCCATGTATTCCTGACCCCTGGCGTACAGCGGCGGGCTGGCTTCCACGTTGATCCGCATGGAATCCATAAAGCCTTCGCGGAAGACCTCGATCTGGTAGAAGGGCGACAAGGTTTCAGTACGCATCAGGATGGCTTCGACCTGGGTCGGAAAAACATTCACCCCACGAATAATCAACATGTCATCCGAACGCCCGGTAATGCGGCGCATCCGCACATGGGTACGCCCACACTTGCAGGGCGCGGGTTCGAGCACGGAAATATCGCGGGTGCGGAAACGCAGCATGGGGAAGGCTTCGCGGGTCAGCGAGGTAATGACGATCTCGCCCTTCTCCCCCGGCGGCAGGGGTTCGCCGGTATCAATATCCACGCATTCGACGAGGAAATGATCTTCCCAGATGTGCAGCCCCTTCTTGCCTTCCAGACATTCCATGCCGACGCCCGGCCCCATCAATTCAGTCAGCCCGTAAATGTCGAGCGCGTCGATGCCCATGCGCGATTCGAGTTCGTAGCGCATTTCCTCGCTCCACGGTTCCGCGCCAAAAATACCGACTTTCAGGGGCAGCTTGCGAACATCGATGTTCAGCTTTTCAGCTTCTTCGGCAATGTTGAGCGCATAGGAAGGCGTGCAACTCAAGGCGGTCGGCTGAAGATCGGTGAGCAGCATGACCTGTTTCTGGGTTTGTCCGCCAGACATGGGGATCACCGTCACGCCCAGCGTTTCCGCCGCGCCGTGCAGACCCAGACCGCCGGTGAACAAGCCGTAACCGTAAGCATTGTGCAAGCGGTCGCCAGGTTGCAGACCGGCGGCGGCAAGACTGCGCGCGCCCAGCGCGCCCCAGTTGGCCACATCGCGCCGCGTATAACCAACCACCACGGGTTTGCCGGAAGTGCCGGAAGATGCATGCAAACGCGCCACCTGATCGGCAGGCACGGCGAACATGCCGAACGGATAGTTGCCGCGCAACTGGTCTTTCTTGGTAAAGGGCAGGAGTTTGACATCGGTGAGCGTTTGAATGTGATGCGGCTTGACTTCCAGTTCGTCCATCGCTTCCCGGTAAAATTTTACGGTTTCGTAACAACGCGCCACCGTCGCCTGCAAACGGCGCAATTGCAAGCTTTCCAGTTCCTCGCGGGGAAGCGTTTCATTGTCGATGTCGAAAATCATGATGCATCCTGTGCGTGATGAAAAATACTTCAAATGGTAGCAGACATCTGGAATTTACTTACTGCAAAGTCTCCAGCCGCAAGCGCGTGACCTTGCCTTTTACCGCGCCCAGGGCTTCGATTCTGGCAATCGCGGCGTTGATTTGTTTTTCCTTGCAGCGGTGGGTCAGAATGATGATGTCGGTATCGGTTTCGCCCTCTTCCGGTTCGCGTTGCAGCATGGCGTCGATGGAGATGCTCTGGTCGGCGAGGAGGCGGGTGATGTCGGCCAGTACGCCGGGTTTGTCTTCTACCTTCAGGCGCAGGTAGGCGGCGGTTTCGGCTTCGGCAATGGGCAGAATGGACAGGTCGTGTAACTGGTCGGGCTGAAAGGCAAGGTGCGGAACACGGTTGTCGGGGTCGGTGGTGGCGGAGCGGGCGACATCGACGAGATCGGCGATAACGGCGGACGCCGTGGGTTCAGCGCCCGCGCCTTTGCCGTAGTAGAGCGTCGCGCCAACGGCGTCGCCCTTGACCAGCACGGCGTTCATCGCGCCTTCGACGTTGGCAATCAGACGTTTGGCGGGCACCAGGGTGGGATGCACGCGCAGTTCCACGCCGTCTTCGCGCCGCCGCGCAATGCCGAGGAGCTTGATGCGGTAGCCAAGTTGTTCAGCGTATCTGATGTCGATGGCTTCGAGTCTTGTAATGCCTTCCACATAGGCTTTGTCGAACTGGATGGGAATGCCGAAGGCAATCGCCGCCATGAGCGTGGCTTTGTGGGCGGCGTCGATGCCTTCGATGTCGAAAGTCGGGTCGGCTTCGGCGTAACCCAGGCGCTGGGCTTCCTTCAGCACGTCGGCAAAGGGCAGGCCCTTGTCGCGCATTTCGGAGAGAATGAAATTGGTAGTGCCGTTGATGATGCCCGCGACCCATTCGATGCGGTTGGCGGCCAACCCTTCGCGCAGTGCCTTGATGATGGGAATACCGCCTGCGACAGCGGCTTCAAAGGCAACCGTGACGCCTTTCTTTTGGGCGGCGGCAAAAATTTCGTTGCCGTGCACAGCCAGCAGCGCCTTGTTGGCGGTGACGACATGTTTGCCGTTTTCGATGGCCTTCAAGACCAGTTCTCTGGTGACGCCGTAACCGCCGATGAGTTCCACGACCACATCAATGGCGGGGTCATTGACCACGGCGAAGGCATCATCGGTAAATTTTACGGCGTTGTCACCCCCACCGGCAGCGCCGACAACTTTGCGCGCCCGCTCCGGATTGCGATCCGCGATGACCGTAATCTGGATGGGACGCCCGGCGCGGCGGGCAATTTCCGATGCGTTACGCGCAAGAACGGTATAAGTACCGCCACCGACCGTACCGATACCGAGCAGACCAACATTGACTGGTTTCATTTGAGTTTTTTCCTGAAACAAAAAGCGGGAATGGCAAAACCTTCCCGAAAATAAAAACGGTGCGCGTCGCTGCGCTGGACGCCGGAAGTCAGGGTTAGCGCATCACAGGCATACATGCGGGCGCGCGCTTCCAGCCAGTTGAGGAGCGCCTTGCCAACGCCTTGCGAGCGACAGGCGATGTCCGTGACCAGATCATCCACGTAGATGCTGCGACCTTCGTGAGTGTTTTCCACGACACGCCAGAGCGCGACGCCTTTGACGGTTTCCCCCTCCACCGCGAGCGTAAGGCGTCCGCCATTGGCAAACACCTGTCGCAATACGGCCAGATACGCTTCGTGACCGGCGGGCAACTGCTCGCGCAACTGGCGGTGTACCGCTTCCGCTTTGGGCAGCCACTTTGCCGCAGCGGGCGTGATGGCGTCGTCGTCGGTGACGAGGATAATTTCCAACGTCATTTACAGGCCAGCTTCATCCGGTTATTTGCCACATGCTTCGGGCTGCTCGTCGGATATGGGTTGCAGCGTCCCATCCGCCCTCACTTCATAAATCCAGACAAATTCCCTGCCATCCTGCCGGGTGCTGATGGCTTCATAATCCTTACCCGCTTCCGGGACAAAAGGCACAGTACGCGACGTGCCGCTCTTTTCACTCCAAATCATAATTTCTCCCGGTGATCTGAGGGTCGTCGTCAGCCCGATATACGCGGCGCGAACCTGAACGAGCGTCCCCGCCGGAATAACAAATTCCTGATAAAACGCCTTCGACAGGAGACCATCTTTCCGGGATAACTGGCGCGTGCTTTCTGTCTCTGGAATGCCCAGCGTCTTGTTGGACGCGGCGCCCGCAAAGGATTTGAACGCATCCCCGAAACCACCGCCTACATTCACTTTGTAGCCCTTCGCACCTGTGGCGCAGTCCTTGCCCACATTCATGATGCTCGGTCGCTGATTTTGCCCGAACAGGCGAATCCGCGCATACCGTTCAGGGTCGTAGCTGACACTGGCGCTGACATCCTGCGTTTGTTGGGACGCACAAGCCGTCAGCAAAACACTCAACAGGCACAAGCAAACCTTATTTCTCATGGTGATCTCCAGATCAAAACCTCGCCTCACTCACACCCGTGCCGCTTACGATAACCCGCCAGAAAACGGTCAAGGCGACCGATGGCCTCGCGCAGGTCATCTTCGTAGGGCAGGAACACCAGACGGAAATGGTCGGGATTGGGCCAGTTGAAGCCTGTGCCCTGCACCAGCAGCACCCGCTCTTCCACCAGCAGTTCCTGAATGAAGGCCTGATCGTCCCGAATCGGGTAGAACACCGGATCGAGGCGGGGGAACATGTAAAGCGTCGCTTTGGGTTTGACGCAGGAGACGCCGGGAATCGCGGTCAACAATTCATGCGCGATGTCGCGCTGACGGCAGAGACGTCCCGTGGGCGCGACCAGATCGTCGATGCTCTGGTAGCCGCCCAATGCGGTCTGGATGGCGTACTGGCCGGGCACGTTGGAGCACAGGCGCATCGACGCCAGCATGTCCAGCCCTTCGATGTAATCCTGGGCATGGCGCTTGTCGCCACACACCACCATCCAGCCGGCGCGGTAACCGCAGCAACGGTAATTTTTGGAGAGTCCGTTGAAAATCAGGGTGAGCACATCTTCAGAGAGCGCCGCCATCGAGGTGTGCGTGTTGCCGTCGTAAAGCACTTTGTCATAAACCTCGTCGGCGCACAGCACCAGATTGTGTTCGCGGGCGATGGCGATCAATTCTTTCAGAATTGCTTCGGGATACAGCGCGCCGGTCGGGTTGTTGGGATTGATGACGACCAGCGCCTTGGTGTTGGATGTGATTTTTTTGCGGATATTGTCGAGATCCGGCAGCCAGCCGTTGGCTTCATCGCACAGGTAATGCACCGGCGTACCGCCGGAGAGCGAAACCGCCGCTGTCCACAGCGGATAATCGGGCGCGGGCACCAGCACCTCGTCGCCGGAATTCAGGAGCGCGTTCATGGACATGACCGTCAGCTCGGAAACGCCGTTGCCGATGTAAATGTCCTCAATATCCACGCCCTTGATCTGCTTTTGCTGGGTGTAGTGCATGATCGCCTTACGCGCCGCAAAAATGCCCTTGGAATCCGTATAACCCGCCGCGTTGGGCAGATTGCGAACCATGTCCAACTGGATTTCTTCCGGCGCTTCAAACCCGAACGTCGCCAGATTGCCGATGTTGAGCTTGATGATCTTGTGCCCTTCTTCTTCCATCTGCCGCGCCAGGGTCAACACCGGGCCGCGAATGTCGTAACAGACATCGGCGAGTTTTACTGATTTTAATAAGGGTTTCATTTTTTCCGGGTTCTATCGTCAGGCATCATGGATGAGGGTCATTTTCGGCGCTTGCACGTATTCCGCCGATCTCCGTCCCTGAAGCGTAAAAAGTTATAATCCTACTTTAAGCCTCGAAATGCTGCAATTTCGCGGCATGATTTTTCCATGCCACCGCCACGCCCCATGAAATTACAACGCGCCGACCACGACCCCGACCTGAACCTTTTTACCCGATATGGCGCAGATTACGTCGTCGTCGGCCAGGAACGCTTCCATCAGGCGTTGATCGTCGGCCCGAAACTGCTCGAAACCGGCTGGACGACGCACAATTTTTCCACGCTGGAAGCAGCAGACTTTATCCATCTGGCCGAAAGAATCCGCGCCTTCGGGGCGGATGTCGCGCTACTGGGCGTCGGCGCAACGCAGCGCTTCCCCTCCCCTGCCCTGCAGACAACGCTGCTTACGCAGGGCATCCCCCTCGAAATCATGAGCACGCCCGCCGCCTGCCGCACCTATAACCTGCTGGCCGCCGAAGGCCGCAAGGCGCTCGCCGCCCTGCTGGCTCCAGACACCGCTGGCGGGTAACGCCGCCACGCCCTCCGCCTCCCGGCAAGCGTTACGAATGCCCGGTTTTTTTCCGGTACCGGATGGAAGAAAACAGCGCCAGCGCGATGAACACGACGCCGATCAGTCCGGTGAAAAGTTCAGGAATATGCAGGGCGATGCCGAGCAGCATGATAATCGCAAGCGTTCCGATGGCGTAATGCGCGCCATGCTCCAGAAACACGTAGTGATCCAGCGTCCCTTTCCTGACCAGATGCACGGTCAGGGAGCGCACGAACATCGCGCCGACGCCAAGCCCCAGCATGATGATGACCACGTCGCGGGTAATGGCGAAAGCGCCAATCACGCCATCGAAAGAAAAAGAAGCATCCAGCACTTCAAGATAAAGAAAGGCGGTGACGCCATTGCGTCTGGCGACGCCCGGATTTGCCAGCGTCGTTTCATCCAGCGCAAAAAACCGGTCGAGACTGCTAATCGCGATAAAAAGGACAATGCCCCCTATGCCCGCCCCCAGAAGGGTCAATTTTTCGGCGGCATCAAGCGGCATCCACTTATACATCCCCATCAGCGTCAACAGGGCAATGAAGACCCCGATGGAATCCAGCTTGCCCAGTTGGGAAAGCTTTGCTTCGATAACGCCCAGCCAGTGCAGTTTTTTGTCTTTGTTCAACAGGAAAGAGAGAAAAATCAGCAACAGAAAGGAACCGCCAAAAGCGGAAATACCGACGTGGCTTGCGGCCAGATGGCGCGCGTATTCTTCCGGTTGTTCCAGCGCCATGCGCGTGACCTCCGCCATGCCCAGACCCGTCGCCACCGCAACAATGACCACAGGAAACAGGAGACGCATCCCGAACACCGCAATCAGAATCCCCACAGTCAGAAAAATTTTCTGCCACCTAACGCTCATCTCCTTCAACACGGCGGCATTCACCACGGCGTTATCGAAGGAAAAGCTGACTTCCAGCACAGACAACACACAGGTCAGCGTGAGCGCATGCACGATGCCCACGCCATTCTCCATGCCCCACCAGGCCGCCAACGCAAGACAAATTGCGGTGACGGCAAAAGAAAAATAAAAATCTTTCATGCCATAAAAGGATGGCGGCGCAGGATGGTTTCCGCGCGTTCGGGGCCGGTGGAAACGATGTCGATGGGGGTCTGGCAGAGGACTTCCAGC
>JAISRR010000186.1 GCA_031273565.1 Zoogloeaceae bacterium
ATGAATTGAGCCGTCGTTACGGCAACATGCCGGAGGATGACCTGCGGCTTCTCCGGCGTTTCCATGCGTTGATGCTGAATGGTTCCACCGAAATGTTGCGGCCATGAGCAAAGCCGTCACGCCCGCCGTCGCTGGCATTGGTCTGCGTGACCATCTGGTTTTCCTCTTTTCCGGCGCGGCCTTGCTGTTGGCGTTGCTGACCCTGCTGCGTCTGGCGCTGCTGCTGTTCAATCATGAGCTGATGGGCGAGACCGCGTGGACGGATTGGCTTGCCGCCTTCGGGAATGGACTGCGTTTTGACCTGCGTCTGGTGGTCTGGCTCTGCCTGCCGCTCACCTTGGCGTTGGCCTGTCGCCCCGCGATGCGCCGTCGCGCATGGCAGCGCGGGTGGCTGGGCGGGTGCGCCAGCCTGCTGATTCTGCTGGGTATGATTGAACTCAATTTCTATCAGGAATTCCATCAGCGCCTCAACACGCTGGCTTTTCAGTATTTGCGGGAAGACCCGGCGACCGTGCTGAGTATGCTTTGGCACGGCTTTCCGGTGCTGCGCCTCCTGCTGGTCTGGCTGGGTTTGAGCGTTGCCATGTTCGTCCTGCTCGCCCGGCTGGATGGACGCGCCCGCCGCGCGGTGGCCTTTCCCGCCTCCGCGCCGCGTCACGCGCTGGCCTTGCTGCTGTGTCTTATGCTCTCCGTATTGGCGGCGCGTGGCACCTTGCGTCAGGGGCCGCCGCTGCGTTGGGGCGACGCCTTCACCACAAACTCGGTCTTTGCCAATCATCTCGGCTTGAATGGCGCGTTGAGTCTTTACGAAGCCGCCAAAAGCCTTTATTCAGATGAGCGTGTAAAAATCTGGCCATCAGAATTATCCATTCATGAGGCGACGGCGCTCACGCGCGAGATGCTGCTGACGCCCCATGATACGCTGGTCGACGCGGCGGACGCGGCAGTACGTCGGGATTTTTCGCCGCCGCAGGAAACGCGCCTGCCGGTGCGCAATATCGTCGTTATCCTGATGGAGAGCTTTGCCGGACGCTTCGTTGGCGCTCTGGGCAGCGACGCAGGCATCACGCCGAATTTTGACCGTCTGGCGGAAGAAGGACTGCTGTTTCGCCGCTTTTTTGCCAACGGCACCCACACCCATCAGGGCATGTTCGCCAGCATGGCCTGTTTTCCCAACCTGCCCGGATTTGAATACCTGATGCAGACGCCGGAAGGCCGACATCAGTTTTCCGGGCTGGCGCAACTGCTCAGTGCGCGGGGGTACGACAATCTCTATGTCTACAATGGCGATTTTGCCTGGGACAATCAGCGTGGCTTTTTCAGCAATCAGGGCATGACGCGCTTTATTGGTCGCCACGATTTTATCGACCCGGTGGTAAACGACCCGACCTGGGGCGTTTCCGACGAGGATATGTTTGCGCGCGCGGCAAAAGAATTGCAACAGCAAAATCCAGAAAAACCCTTCTACGCGCTGCTACAGACGCTCTCCAACCACACGCCCTATGCGCTGCCGGACAATTTGCCGGTCGAACCTGTCACCGGATACGGCTCGCTGGATGAACACCTGACGGCGATGCGCTATTCCGATTGGGCTTTGGGACAATTCTTCGAGAAGGCGCGTCAATCGCCCTACTTTAAAGACACCCTGTTCGTGGTAGTGGGCGACCACGGTTTTGGCGCGCGCGAGCAACTGACGGAAATGGATTTATACCGTTTCCATGTACCGCTCCTCCTGATTGCGCCGGGCATTCGCCAGACCTTCGGCGCGACGCGGGATACCGTTGGCAGTCAGGTGGATATTGTGCCCACCCTCATGGGGCGTCTGGGCGAGCCGGTGCGCCATCAATGCTGGGGGCGCGACCTCCTGAGCCTGCCTGCCAGTGACCAGGGCTTTGCCATCATCAAGCCCTCCGGCAACGACCAGACCGTCGCCATACTGCAAGGCGAGCGCATTCTGGTCAAACCCGAAGGATTGCCGCCGCGCGGCTATCAATACCCGTTGGGCGCATCCCCCAAAAGCCTGCCCGCGCCCTCTGCGGAAGAAGACACCCGCATGTCCCGCCAACTGGACGCCTACCTGCACGCCGCAACCCGCAGCCTCATGGAAAATACGGCGGGCATCTCCGGCGACGCGAATGACATTTTTAGTGATGACGCCGCGCCCTCCCCGCAAAACGCGGCGCGTCCGCCGGATTGGGCGGAACAGGTAGACGAGCGCCTGAACCTGTACCGGATGCGCCCCCGCCTGTACCGCAGCGCCCTGCCCGGCCACGCGGGGAAGGCGCGCATCCGGGAACTGGGCATTGCCACGGTTATCAATTTTTATCAGGAAAGCGACGCGGGCTGGCTGCGTGACCCGCAGGTGCGGCAGATTCATCTGCCGCTACGCGCCGACCGCGTCAGCGCCGCGATGTCATCGCGGCGCTGCGCAACATCCGGGAAGCCGAAACGCGCGGCACGGGGCTGATACATTGCAAACACGGACAAAACCGCACCGGCCTCATCGCCGCGCTGTATCGCGTCG
>JAISRR010000049.1 GCA_031273565.1 Zoogloeaceae bacterium
CCGTATCGCTGCCCCAGGGCTTCGTAATCGCCCGGCGTGAGCGAGACGGTCAGGCGTGGACGTTTGGGGCGGTGGGTGGTCGCCAACCCCAGAATCCGGCGAATCTGGTCAGAGGAGGAGAGGTCGTTCTCGAAAGCGGCGCAACGCACCGCTTCGAGCACGGCGGCTTCCACGTCGAAAGCCACCTGTACGGCGCGAATCGCCTCATCAGAGCCTTGCCAGCGCGTCGGGCGCGTCGATTTTGGGGCGCTCATGCCTTGACTTCCGCAGTTGCCTCCCGCCGGGCGCGAATGCGCTCCATCACCTTTTCCTTGCGGTGGCTGTCTTCGCCAATGCCGGCTTCGGCCAGTTTCGCTTCCAGCGCCTTGGTGCCGAATTCCTTATCCAGCGTTTCGGCGGCGGTCATGCGATCCGCCAGATCTTCGTGACGCTTTTTGATGCGTTCCAGCGATTCCCTGGCGCTGACCAGCTTTGAGCCGGAAGAACCGATGTTTTCCGAGATCGCCTGCGTCGCCTTGTAGACGCTTTCCGTGGTTTTGGCGATTTGCACTTCGCGCTCGTGCTCGCGGATTCTGGCTTCGGAAGTCTTGATGAGATCCTTCAACCGCCCGACCTGCAAGGCGTAATTCGCGTGGGATTGCGTTTGCGCTTCGAGTTCGGCTTCCTGCTCGGCGATTTTGGCGGCGACTTCTTCCGCCAGATCCGCCTTCTCTTTGTCCAGCGCTTCGATTGCCAGCTTTTCCAGCCGCTCGATTTCAGCGCGGACACGCTCCATCTCGCGGGCGCTCTGCATTTCCTTCGCCATCACGCCAGCCAATTCGCCCTTGGCTTTGACAATCGCGTTGCGGGCATCCAGAACTTCCTGTTCATAAATGCGGGCGCCGTTGGCGTCAACAATGCTGTCGCCAAGCTCGCGGGCGCTGCCGCGCAACAGGGTTACGATTTTTCCGATGACACTCATGGTTTAACTCCTTTCATAGTCCACCCAATAAACTGCCAAACACCTCACTTGCTGCGTTTAGCGCGAATTCTCCAGCGGATTCGGCAGCACCCAGAATGATGTCGCCCACGGATTCCGCTGTACTGTCTGATGCTGCTTCGCAGACGTTGCTTGAAACAGCGTCGCAGGTACAGTCGCCTGCATTACTGCCTGTACCGCTGTCAGGGCACGAAGAAAGTAGGTCGACAGGGTTGGCAGCGTCCAATGCCTGCTGCCGACTCCGTTCGGCATTGCCGGAACTGGATGCGCCCATGCCGGTTAATGCGGTTGTCGTGCGCATGGATTTCTCCTCAAAGCAGATAGCCGGAAAGCGCATCCAGGGCATCCAGCGCGTTATCGCTCAGGGTTGCCACGTCGCAGGCGATGTCATCCACACGGGCATCCTGCGTTAAAGCGCCAAACAGCACATACCGATCATCCACATGTCCAAACGAAGACAAGGGGATGGAAGGGTTCAAATCCAGCAAAAGCTCCAGCAGTTCGACCCGCTTCTCCGGGACAATTTCCGCCTCGGTCCAGAGATAGCAGATGCACAAAATCTGGTCGTCGGACGCCGTGATGAAAATCGGCAATTCCTCGCGTCCGCCAATCACCGCCTGAACCACCGGAACCGCGCCCGGAATCGGCTGCAAACTGACCGAAGTCCCGCCCAGACGCGCGCTAATCAGCACATCCAGCCCGACAATCCGTTCCTGTAATGATTTCATCTCCCCTCCTGCATGAAAAGTTGTTGAACGCCACAGTGATACGTCCTCACTGTAGCCAGACGGACATAGGATGTCAAGACATCTTATGCCGATTTTGCAGCTTTATTTTGCCGGGCAGGTTCAGCCCGACAAATTCCGGGATGAAGTACCGCCGAAATTCCCCATTGGCTCGCGCCAGATGGCGTTGCGCGCCAACCTACATCGGTATGGTCAGCGTCGTCCCCACGCGCAAGTTGTTGCCCGCCAGCCGGTTCCAGCGTTTGAGATCGGCCAGATTGACGCGGTAACGCCGGGCGATGGAAAACAGGGTATCGCCCTTGCGAACCTTGTAATGCGTAACCCTGGTTTGTGCGGACGGTTTATTGGCCGCCGCAGGTTTCTGCGCCTTCGACGCCACCGATGGCGCGGCGCTGCGCCTGACATTCATCGCCTGCGCCAGCGCCACGCCATTCGCCGGACTGATGGTCAGGCGTTCGCCGATCCTGAGCTTGTTGCCCGCACTCCGGTTCAATTTTTTCAGGGCGCTCAGGGTCATCTTGTATTTGCGGGCAATGCCCATCAAGGTCTCGCCTTTTCGCACCACATGGATACGACCGGGCGCGGCAACGAGCGCGCCCCCTTGTTCGGCCAGCGTCAGAAAATCCTTGTGTTCCAGCAAATCCGCCTCGCCCTGCGCGGGCACCAGCAGGGTAAAGCCGGGATTGACCTGAATGGCGCCCCCGTACAGGCCATTGACCCGCTTCAGATCGGCCAGGGCGATGCCGAAACGCGGCGCGACATCTTCCAGCTTTTCACCCGCCTGCACCGCGTAAACCTGCCAGTTGGTCAGGGGTGCGTCGTGCCGCGCGAGTTCTGCGCCAAAACGTTCCAGCCGGTCAGAGGGCAGCACCAGCGTGCTTTGCGCCGGAATGACGGGGCGATTGTGCGCCGGGTTCAGGGCAGCGAATTCTTCCAGGCGCATCCCGGCAAAACGCGCCGCCAGTTCAACATCCATCGCTACATCCGTGGTCAGGGTGCGGAAATAGGGTTCATTGGGAACTTCGGGAATGCCAAGTTCGGCCATCAGATCGGGATTGGCGAAAATATTTCTCAAGGCCTGCAACTTCGGCACGTAATTGCGGGTTTCGGGTGGCAGGGTGAGGCTGAGGAAATCCGTGGGCAATTTCCTGATCACGTTTTTGGCCATCGCCCGCCCCACCGCGCCTTCGCCCCAATTGTAGGAGGCCAGCGCCAGATGCCAGTCGCCACGCAGTTCGTAAAGATATTGCAGATAGTCGAGGGCGGCGCTGGTAGAGGCCACGATGTCGCGGCGTTGATCCTGCCACCAATTCTGTTCCAGCCTGAAAATCCTGCCGGTGGAAGGGATGAACTGCCAAAGGCCGGAAGCCTGCGCCGGGGATTGGGCAATCGGGTTATAGGCGCTTTCCACCATCGGCAGGAGCGCCAGTTCGGTGGGCATGCCGCGCTGCTCCAGTTCATCGACGATGTGATGCAGATACAGGCGGCTGCGCTCGACCATGCGCCGCAGGTATTCGGGGTGCGACTGATAATACTGCTGTTGCCGCAACACAATTTCGTCGTTGAGCGGAGGCATCGCAAACCCGTTGCGAATACGCGCCCACAGATCGGTGGTCGGCGCGGTCAGGTCGATGACCTGGGGAATACGTAAAGGCGGGGGAACTTCCTCGACCACCACCGGCAAGGCAGCATCCGCATCAACGGATTCGGCGGCGCTGACCAACCCCGGCAGCGCGGCAGAAGCGCTCAGGAGAAAAAAAGCGAAACGCCCCAGGGGACGCAAAACACTGAACGGACGAGGATGCATCAGACCTTCCCTGCAGGAATCTTCCCCGACAATATGACGGAGGTGGCGACAAACGGGTTCATTATAATGGCTTAACTTGGCTGGATATGCAAAACCGGAACGGCGTTACGGCCCCCTGCCTTCCGTCCTCTGTCTTCTGGTCACGCCATTGCCGCGCATGTCCGCAATAAAATTGCCCAGATCGTCGTAGATCTCGACACGAAACACACTGACGCTTCTGCCGCGCGAAAGACAGGCAGAACGGGCAATCAGGCGCTTGCCCTTTGGACTGGCGAGATAGGAAATGCTGCACGACTGTCCCACGGTAATGCCTGTCTCCGCACCACACAAAAGCGGCAGGTTGGAATGCACGGCAAAAGTGATATCCGCCAGTGTAAAAATCGCGCCGCCCTGCACGCCGCCGCCCGCGTTCATGTGCTGTCCGGTAATCTCCATGCTGCATTGCACGGAATCTTCCGCCACCGCGTCGATCACCACGCCCGCCTGTTGGGTCGCAAAACGGTCAGCGGCGAAAAACTGCCGGATTTTTTCCAGATCAATGTTCATGAATAATCGTCTCCGCGTGAATGCAAGCTGATTCCGTGTAATTTCAATCCTGAGGGGAAAGCAAATCTCCAAGTCTGTTGGTATCGGCGTTTGTTATTGCCTCGATATTGCTTTTGATTTTGTCTATATCCCAATTCCACCACTTCAATTCCAAAAGCATGGCTATGGTCGCTTCGTCAAATCGTTTGCGAACGGGTTTTGCGGGATTGCCACAGACAATCGCATAAGGCTCCACGTCGCTTCCGACCACGCTGTACGCGCCGATGATCGCCCCATCGCCGATATGGACGCCGGGGAGAATCACCGTATTCTGACCGATCCAGACATCGTTGCCGATGAGGGTGTCTCCCTTATACGGAAAGTCGGAAAGCGGTGGGATGCCCGCTTCCCAACCCTCGAAAATATAAAACGGATAGGTGCTGAACGCGTTCATTTTGTGATTGGCGCCGTTCATCACAAATTCAACGCCTTTGGCAATGGCGCAGAATTTCCCGATCAGGAGCCTGTCCCCGTAAAAATCGTAAAAATGCGTCACATGGCGTTCAAAATCTTCCGGCGCTTCGTCATCGCTGAAATAGGTAAAATCACCGACGATGATGTTCGGGTTCTTTACCAGCGGTTTGACATAGCAGACCGTTTTCACATTCGGAACGGGAAAATGTATGTCGGGATCGGGAATTTTCTGCATGATGTTTTATTCGATGGAAAGACGAATATTCATTTATCCCGCCATTTTTGCCGCCGCCTTGCCCATATCGAAGGCTTTCGCGTTCAATTCCGCCAGCGCGGGTTTTTTGGCGCGGAAGCGGGTGACAATACCCTCTTTCAGGGTTTCGGCGGGAAAAGGCAGATTGTCGGAAATCGCGCCCAGCATGATGGTGTTCACCAGCCGCAAATCCCCCAGTTCACGGGCTATCGCGCCCGCGTCGAAAGCGTGAATTTCAATGCCCTGGGCGCGAATGGCGGCAACCGGGTCGTCAGGATAATCAAAGAGACCGAGCGAGACGATGGGCGGCTCCAGACGCAGGCGATTGACCATCGCCACACCGCCTTTTTTGCCCTGATTTGAACGCAGATAATGACACCAGCGCATGGCTTCGGCGGCTTCAAAACCCACCAGAATATCCGCTTCGCCGGGCGCAATCTCCGGCGACAACACACGCGAACCAAAACGCACATGTGAGGAAACAACCCCACCGCGCTGACTCATGCCCGCCACTTCGGTCTTTTTGACATCGTAGCCTTGTTGAATGGCC
The DNA here is from genome assembly GCA_031273565.1 of Zoogloeaceae bacterium. GTDB lineage: Bacteria > Pseudomonadota > Gammaproteobacteria > Burkholderiales > Rhodocyclaceae > Azovibrio. The sequence continues at coordinate 5,335 of JAISRR010000049.1, forward strand.
GCTTCAGAGAGAATTTCAGAAGCGGTCATCACACCCTGTCCACCAATGCCGACGACGAGGATGTTGATGGTTTGATTTATCATGGCATTTCCATTGTGAAAATAAATTTCATGGTCGATTCTTTTCCCATTGAATATCGGATACGTTTGGAATCGTCGCGACCAGTTCCCGTAAATGTCGTTCCAGTTCCTTGATTTCCGCTGTCGGGTCGATGCGCTTGAAGAGGCGTTTCAGGAATGGAATTTCCGCATGAATGGCGATTGTCCATTCGACAAAACCGGGGTCAGCGCGTTTTGCTTCCTCAATCTCGCCAGACACTCCCAAAGACAGGGAAAAAGGCAAGGGCTTTTGATGCAGGGTGAAAATTCTGGTGTACCACCCCCAATCTTCAGCGCCAATGACATCAGCGGCAATGCCCCGTTCACCGAGTTTTTCAATCAGCCAGTTCGACAGGGCAAGACCAAAGAACTCATTAACAGATTCCTCGACTTCTCCCGGCAGCGGCTTGAAAAAATCGGTGCGGAATGTAACCAGCGGATATTCAGGCATCGGCGCTCTCCAGATGACAATCAAAAGTCATGGCGCGGGTTCCTTTCCGTTTTGAAGAACCATTGCCGATTGATTGTTGGCGGTGAAAAACGTCTGCGCCAAATGTGAAATACCCTGAATAAAAATCTGAAAACTGCGTGAGCAGTTTTTCTCTTTCTGCAAATGACCGGCAATAGCGCGCGCGCCGCTGATTTTCTGGAAGGGAGGCAGCAATTTCCGGATTTCATGTGAAGGTTTTTGCCATGTATCGGGATTGGCAAAACGCTTTTTGTTCCCTGGGGTATTGACTTCCATATTGAAAGCCTTGCCCAATGCCTGCAAATCGCCGAGATACCAGCTTTCCAGTTCCTGACATACCAGGCGCACCAAGGTATCGGGTCGGCCTGCGGCACGAGACATGGCGCGTAATCTTTCTTTCTGTGCGATACAGTCCGCATTGTCATTGTCCCGGACAATGACAAAAATATCATCAGGATAGCGCCATGCCTTGAGCTTGCGCGGAATGCTTCGATCCAGATCGCTTTTTCCTTCGTGTTTTACGCATAAAAAATGTTGCGTTTCCACCCAGCCTGGAAACAGGCGTGGCAAAAATCCGTCCAGCAAAACTTTCATGGACGGTTCTTCGAGCAGAAAAACAATTCTTCCCGCCATCAGTCCAAGCCCCGATTCAGATTTTCAAACAAGCCTTGCCGCCATAAATAACCCGGCAAATCGCCTGCTTCATGCAAGGCGCGCAGATTTTCAGACTCACTGGCGCGCGTAATACGGGTAAAGCCCTGCTGTTTGTTCAGGCAATATATTTCGTCCAGTTTCAAGGCATTTAGAAAGTCTGGCGAATGACTTGAAACAAAAACCTGGCCTCCGCGTCGAGCATAATCACGAAATTCTTCCGCAAGCTCAGGCAATAATTCCATATATAACTGGTTCTCGGGTTCTTCTATGGCCAGTAGCGGAAATGGTTTAGGATCGTTCAATAGTACAAGATAGGCAAACATCTTGATTGTACCGTCAGAGACATGCCGCGCAATAAAAGGATCCCGGAAACTGCCATCCTGAAAACGCAAAACCAGACGGCCATCTTCGGTTTTCCGGGGTTCAATGACGGAGATGCCAGGCACTCGACGCTGCATGGCATCAAGAACAGCTTTAAAACGATCAGGATGACGTTCAAACAGATAACTGGCGACCAGAGGTAAATTATCGCCGCGCACGGAAAGATGCTCCGCAACACCATCTTCCTGACTGGGACGCGCTTCTGAAACGTGAAAGTCGGAAATATGCCAGTTTTCAATCATCAATCGAAAAGCCTTGGCCGCCTTGAAACGCTCGAACTGACCGATTCCCTTGATGGCGAGAATGTCAGGATCAAGATTCTGGGATTCGCGTGTCAGGGCTTCTTCTTTTTTTGAAAAATCCTCCTCATTGGTAATGGCATAACCTGAACCTTTTGAAAAATCAAGAAAGTGAAAAGGGGAGCCATAGCTGCCTCGTTTGTAGCGCAAAATCTCACGTTCAACAACGGGATGTCCATGTTCATCGGGCGAGATTTTGAGCAGATAGGTGACAAGACGTTCATATCCCGTAATTTCCAGGCGAAACTGCAGGGAGATTTCGATTGATTCATGCTCAAAACCCCGGCTTGCGACTTCCCTGTAACCCCCACGTTTGGAAAATGCTTTTCCAACATCCATGCTCAATGCGTCTTTCAGAAAGGAAAACACATCAAACAGCGTGGACTTTCCCGTGCCATTTGCGCCCACGAGAACGCATAAACGCGGAATATCGATGAGCCGCGTATCCCGGAACAGGCGATAGTTTTTGATTTCGATTGATTCAATTTTCATGCGGCGATTCCTCGTGGATTATCTCTTTGCATGATTGTATCAGAGCAGTGCTACCGGAAACGTTGGCGCCGCCGCCCGAATCGCTTCCGGCGCGCAGGGTTGCAGGCACAGGCCGCAGCCCGTACAGGCCGCCGTTTCAATGCTGGCAAAAGCCAATTCCACTTCCTTGCCGGAAGGTTTCACGACTTTCTCGCGGCGGGTGACGTGGATGGCGGGACAGCCGATTTCGACGCAGTTCCCGCAACCGGTGCAGGCGGATTCGATGACTTCGTAGGCGGGCTGCTGCTTGTATTCGTCAATCAGCACGCAGGGACGGTTGGTGATGATGACCGAAGGGCCGTCATATTTCGTTTCTTCGCGCAGGGTTTTGAAAAGCGTCGGCAAAATGTAGGGATCGACCACATGGATGTGTTCGGGCGCGATGCCCAGGGACGCCACGATTTTGGCGAAATCGACCCTCGGCGCTTCGTCGCCGTGGATGTCGCGTCCACTGGCGGGGTTATCCTGCCCGCCGGTCATGCCAACCGTGCGATTGTCGAGCAGCAGCACGGTGACATTGCCCCGGTTATAGGCGATGTCGAGCAAGCCCTGCATGCCCATATGCATGAAAGTGGAATCGCCGATCACCGCGATAATCTTTTTCTTTTCATCGGCAGGTCCCCGTCCCTTGTCCATACCGAGCGCCATGCCCATCGACGCGCCCATGCAGATCGTCGTGTCGAGCGCGTTCCAGGGATGCCCCGCGCCGAGCGTATAACAGCCGATATCGCCCGCGATGCTGACATTACGTAATTGCGAGAGCGTGTAATACACGCCCAGATGCGGACAGGCAACGCACATCGTGGGCGGACGCGGAAACACCGGCAACGCGACGGGCAACGTTGCATCGGCGCGCGCCAGTTCCGGGAACAGCGGCGCGAGGCCCTCCCTCAGAACGTACGGCGGCAGTTCGCCAAAAGCGGGAAGCATATCTTTTCCGCGCGCGGCAATCCCGGCGGCGCGGATTTCGATTTCCATCAATGGCTCGGTTTCTTCGACAACAACCAGGGTGTCGACCTCTGCCGCCAGCGCGCGCACCTTGTCCATCGGTAGCGGGTAAGAAAGGCCGAGCTTCAGCACGGGCGCATCGGGGAAGGTTTCGCGCACATGCATGTAGGCGGGGCCGGAGGTCACGAAGCCAACCCGCCGGTCGCCGCCGGGTTCAAGACGGTTGAGGGCACTCGCTTCGGATTCCGCGTGCAGCGCCTTTTCGCGCGCGAACACTTCGGGCACGCGGCGCTGGGCGTTGGCGGGCACCATCACCCAGCGCGCCGGGTTTTTGACAAAACCTTCGGCGGTGCGCTTGAGCGTGCGTTCGCCAATGTCGACCAGAGATTTGACGTGGCAAACCCGGGTGGTCAGCCGCAGAATAACCGGCGTATTGAACTTTTCCGAAAGATCGAACGCCGCTTTGGTCATGGCGTAGGCTTCCTGTGAATCGGCGGGTTCGAGGATGGGCAGATGCGCGAAGCGCCCCCAGAAACGCGAATCCTGTTCGTTCTGCGAGGAAGAAAAACCCACGTCATCCGCCACCGCGATCACCAGCCCGCCGACCACGCCGGTCAGCGTCAGCGTCATCAGCGCGTCGGCGGCCACGTTCAACCCGACGTGCTTCATCGCGCAGAAACTCCGCGCCCCGGTCACGGATGCGCCAATGGCGACCTCCAGCGAGACTTTTTCATTCACCGACCATTCGGAATAAAGATCGGGATAACGGGCGACGTTTTCCAGAATCTCCGTTGCGGGCGTGCCTGGATAGGCGGCGGCAACGCGCACGCCCGCATCCCACACGGCGCGGGCGATGGCTTCGTTACCGGACATCAAAAGGCGGGAACCGGCGGGGGGCGGAATCAGGGTTTTATGGCTCAAGACAGTTTCCTTTTCGTCCAGATTGCAAAGTACATCCATTTTCGTACAGCGCATCGCGTTGCCCGTTCCGCGCCCCTGACGAGGTTTGCTGGCACTGCTCAGGGCTGACGCCTTTCAATACACTTTTGTCATTAATCAGACTGTAGAAAAACGCCACCATGCAGGTCGGCAGACGACCCAACGTAATGAGGCCGATCTTGAGCGGAATTTCCAGCGCCACGCAGGGCAAATACGCGCCGATGGCGGCGAAAGTGAACGCCATCATCACCCAGCGATACGAATGAAAACAGCCCGCCATGATACCGGCTGAACACGGATTTTGCGAATCGGCGCGGGATTGGCGCGAAACAGGCACGAAATAACATGAAAATCACCGCAAAAAGTCACCGGCGGGCAATGAACGGAGCGAACGCGGCACCACCTGAACATTTCCGGGCAGTGCGAGAGCGGCTTCGCTGCCGGACATCAGGAGCCGGAAATCGGCAGAGGGCGGAATCAGGGTTTTGTGGCTTACGACAATTTTCTTTGCAAGGGGCGTTTCAATCCCACGGCCACCGTGGCGTAAAGCGAACATTCAGCGGTAGCCGGTGTACATTCAGTTCCGTTGGCAGGGGTTGCAGGGATTTCAAGTGAACCACGAGGGCGGATGGGGGTTGCGCACGCAGGGATTCCGCGCGTTCGGAAGGCATACGTTGGGTTTCCTGGAGCACTTTCTCCACGATGGCGGGCGCGTGGTAGCCGTTCATGAAAACCAGCGTGGCTTTTTGTCCGGGCGTTGCGAATTTTATCTGTTCCGGAGCAAGAAAAGCCTGAATCCAGGTGTCTTTTCCGGTCTGGAGCACCAGGAGTTCATCACCGGCCTGCACCCATTCGCCTTGTTGCATGAAACGGCGGGTCACATTTGCGGGCGCGGGGGATAACAGTTCGACAGCGGTTGCGTCGGGTTGTCGGGCCGTGTTCACCAGCAGATCGCGCTGGATGACGCTTGCCTGTTCTTGCGCCTGTAGCCATTGCAGGCGTATGGCTTCCACTTCCTGAAGTGTGGCTGCGCCCTGACGCTGCAAGGTTTGCTGCCTGCGGAGTTGTTGTCGCAATATTTGCAGGCGTTCCTTCGCCAAAGAAAGGGCGCTTTGCAATACCTGTGTTTCTGCGGGAGGCGGGTTCCCGCCGTACGGCTCAAGTCTTGCCAGGGCATCGCCATCCTGAACCAGGATATTTTCCTCGACGATCATCTGCACCTGCGCCGCAATCGGGGCACGCAGCACCAATTGTTCCTGCATGACGAGGGCGGGCGTGCTCTCCAGCATCACGCCCCAGACGACGCGCAGCAACAAAAACAGAGGGAGCGCCAATACCACGCTCAAAAGCAGATACCAGCGCCAGCGCGGCGCTCGATGTCTGGCGGCGGAATATTTGACCGATACGCCGTTACTGGCTTCAGCGGATATGGGCGGGGTATCGAACTGGATTTTCATGGCGCGGCCTCCCGATAATCCTCCCAGGATTGCACCATGATGCCGCGAAATTCGGGAATATCCCGCAACTGACGCCGGATTTCGCGCCAGTGCTTTAGCGCCTGCTTTTGTCCCAGATTAAAGCTGCTTTCTTCGCGCGGCAGGGCGCGTTCCATGCTCTGCGCGATGGAAAGACGCAACCCCTTGGGCATGCGCGGAAGCTGTCGGGTGATTTCTATCGTGCGTTGCGCGTTGGCGACGTAAATCATGGGCGTGACCTCGCGTATGCCCGCCTGAGCCAGCGCGTGGACAAAATCCAGCTGTAATTCGCGGTAATGTGTGATCAGCGCGACGGGAACGGGGCTTGCCGCGACCGCTTCACGCAAGGTTTGCAGCGTATTTTCCGGCCATGCGGCCTGTTGTGACGGGGGGAGTTGATTGCGCTCCAGATCCAGATGCGCCATGCTGAAAATCCCGGCGGGAATCTGTCGCAACAGGCGCGTCAAATGTGATCGGCCTTCGGGCAAAACCCAGTTTGGTTCGCCCAATAACAATTCCAGGGTAATGCCCCGCCCGCGCGCGGCAAGATGAAGGCGTTGCAGGCGTTGAGGATTTTGCGTGACCTGCGCCCATTCCTGCGCCGTAAATGACAATAACAGACGGTCCCCAGCGGACATCCGGTTCAGATTCCGGGGCTGTTGCACCCAGTCCATGCCGCTCCAGGCATACCAGCCCATGCTGTCCGGGTTGTCTGCGGCATTTGCGTGGCAGGGCAGCAGCGTCAACAGCAACAGGTAGCGCAGGCAACGACAGAGGGCGTCACAGCGAATGTTCATGAATGACCTTTCCGGGTCTGGTTTTTCAGGGCGGTTTCGGTTTGCGTCAGAATTTCACGCGCCGGATCCTGTGGCATTTCCTGTAACGGGCAATCCGGCGCGTAATACCAGAGCGCCACCGCCGCCAGGTCTCGCTTGCGATACGCGTCTACGACCTCCATTGCCGCGACATGGAGCGCGTGTTGCGCGAGAATCAGTTGCGCCAGTCCATTGGCGTCCGAAGCCTGCAAGCGCAGACGGGCGACGCGCAACGCTTCCATTGCCGCCGCGAAATGGCGTGTCTGGTTCTGGATGTTTTGTTCTTCGAGTTGCCATGCGTCCCATGCCTGCCGGGATTCCAGTTCAAATTGCCGAAGCAGTTGCGCGTATTTTTCCTCCGCTTCGTCACGATAGCCCCGGTCCTGGGCTTTCCGGGCGTTTTGCTGCGCTTTCCATTCCCAGGGAATCGATATATCGACGCCAATCACGGTATTGTGGCCATTGCTGCCGCCAAAATCGTGCGTCAGCGCGTAACCTATTTGTACGCCCGCTTCCACGCCGCCATAGCGGCGCAGGTTCAGTCGCTCCTCTGCCCAGCTTGCGGCCTGTTTCGCCTTCAGCAACAGGGGATGCGAAGTCGTGGCCTTTTCCAATGCCTGTGGCGTCAGACAGGCATGGGACGCGCCAGCGGGAGGCGCCTGTCGCGGGACTAGCGTTTGCCCTGTCAAAAACTCCATCTGCCTCAGCGCGGCTTTTTGCGCGTTCTGCTCGCGGGCTTGCGTCATGGCCGCTTCGTCGTAGAGGCGCAACAGGGATAATTTTTCCGCCTGCAACATGGCGCCGCCTTGCGTTCGCTGTTGCAGGCGCGCGGCAATGCTTTCGCGTCCTTCAAGGAACAGACGGACAATTTGCTCGCGTTGCTGGCTGCGGACATAGGCGTTGTAAAACTTCGCCAGTTCCACCCGCGCCTGAAGTTCTCGCGCTTCGCTTTCGGTTTTGCCGAGCGTCTGGTTCGCGTGGGCATCCAGAAGCTGACGCGCCTGTGTTTCGCTCGCGCCCAGTAATCCCCAGCGAATACCGGCCTGAGCCTGGGTGCGCTCGTAGGAACGACTCAATTCATCCGTAACCGGCTCACGTACACGCGCCAGAGAAGCGCCTGCCAGAACCCGCACGGTGCTGTCGGCTTCCGCCTCCCGCACCCGGCTTTGCGTAATCTGTTCCTGCACGCTGGAAAGTCGGCTGGTCGGCCCCTGCTGTTGACTCCAGGCAACCAGATCATTCCAGTTCCATAATAATACGTTGTCATCCCCCCCCCGGACAGGCGTTGCCATGCCTGAAAACAGGAACAGGACAAGGCAATATTTCAGGAGGCAAAAGAATCGCGCGCGCATTTCAGAACTTGTTTTTGCGTAATACCCAAACTGGAGCCATGGACGAGTCGAGGTGAGAACGCGTGAGGATTTCACACAAAATGGAGTAGGTGTTGTGTACCCGGTTCGTAAAGCCAAACAGGGGAAAAAGCGGCAGATAGGGTAAATACGTGAGGTCATGGCGCGGACGTTCGGAAACCGCGACCAGATATACCGCGTAATAGAAAAGCAAACCCAGGAAATAACACGCATACACAAACCCCAGAATGCCTAGCGCCATGCCAGTCGGCAAGGCCATGAACATCCAGACGGTAGAAGTCACAATCATGAAGGGCAGCAATAACTGGATGACCAGGCCGACAGTGACCGTAAAGAAGAAATTACGCCAGCCATACAGCGCGGGGCGCAGGTTGAAACGGAATTTGCGAATCAGCAGGTAAAACAGGTCACCATCCCAGCGAACGCGCTGGCCAAAAAACTGTCGCCATGAAGCTGGCGCGTCCGTATGGCCTACGGCATGGGGTTCAAACACAATCCGCAGATTGTTATGACGACCAAAGTATTGTTTGATGCGCAAGGTCATGTCCAGGTCTTCCGCCGTGCCGGCGTCCCATCCGCCAAGGTGCCGCACCAGCGCGGTGCGGAAAATGCCGAACGCGCCGGAGATGTTGTTGACAATATTGAATTCGGATAACCCGGTTTTTCCGGCGCTGATGGAAAGCGCGTATTCCAGTCCCTGCATTTTCGCGACCAGCGACTGATTCTGGTTGCGCACCCGGAGATTGCCCGCAACGCCCGCCACATCGGGATCGGCAAAATGACGCACGGCTTTCGCCACCATGTCGTTATCAAAAGAAGTATCCCCGTCCAGCACCATCATGACCTCGCCGCTTGCCATGCCAAGTCCCGCGTTCAGTGAAGAGACGCGCCCGCCGCGTTGCCATTTGGGGAGCGGAATCAGGCGACGCATGGGCGTTTCCCGCCAACGGTCGCACTCCCGCAGCACCACATCCAGCGTATGCCGGTTTTTCAGGGCGCCGTCGATGATGGGAATAATCTCAATGTGACCGGGATAGCATTGCGTGACCAGCGTTTTGATGGTCTTTGCCACATCCTCGCCTTCAGCATAACAGGTGACAACGCAACTCACGGAAGGGTAATGCGTCATCGGTTCCCGCGCCCGCCGCTCGCGCAAACCGTAACGCACCATGCCAAACAACGTCAGACTGTACAGGGGAAGCTCCAGAAGCAGCACAAAGGGGAAAAACTTGAGCGCGACCAGCAGCCAGTCCTGCGCGTTAAACGAATGCAGCAGCGACAGGAAACCGAATGTCATTTCATCCCACATGTCAATCCCCGTCGCCTTCCAGTTGTCGCATCAATTCCTGCGCCTGCATCCCCACGTCAATCCTGCCGCTTCCTGGAACGTCCACATGCCGGATACGGGTCTCGAAGCGCGTTGTCGTCCAGTGAGAGGTCAGTTCGTCAAACAGGTTTTGCAGGCGGGAGGCCAGACCCGGCGCGGAAGAATACGGCAACAGGAACCACAGGTTTGTCTCATGCGTGCGTGAGGTAATATCCGATGTGCGCAGCAATTCCAGAATGCGGTGCGCGAACTCATTCAACAACATATAAAGGCGCATGCCGCCAAGCTCGGACACCATCGCCTCGGCGTTTACGAATTCCAGCAACATCAAGGTAAAGCGGAATTCCGGATGGCGGACGCGGGTCGCCAGCATCCAGTCCAGCATCCGCCGGAAGAACGCGGGTTCCACGTAGCGTCCGCTGTCCAGCGCGACGAACGTTTCGTGAATCTCACCCGCCCGCACCGCAGTCCGTCCTCTTGCCGTCAGCGCCAGGGTGGAAATCTCGCGCACATGCAGTTCCGACGGTTGGACCGTTTGCCCACAATCCAGACAACGCGCCACGACATCGCCTTCCATAAAAACATGGCGGCAGGCGTGACAGGCGTACTGCGTCAACGGGCGATCATAATCCACGCCGATATGTCGCAGACCGACCTTGCATTTTGGGCAGGTCAGCGTGGATTGCGAGAGAAAATCCGCTTCCGGCGCGATATGTCCGCAGGCAAAACAATGCAGCGCGGGAGATTTGTGAATGTCGATGCCGCCGCACCGGGGACAAACATCCAGAAAGTGAAGATGCGCGCTGTCGCATTTGCGGCAATGCCGCGTGCGATCCAGCAGCGTCACGGCTTCCAGCAAGCCGCGTCGCACGAGATCATCCAGCATCTGCGTGGCATTTTCGTTGTCTTTTGCCAGAAGCTCGGCAACCGGATAGCGATACAGACGAAGATTGCTGCGGTCGCCTACCGGCTTTAATACCGCTTGCACGCCACGCGCATAAAGAAAATACAACAGACGCTCATCCAGCGTGTGCAATTCCCCGGCAGCGGGCATGTTGCGCTGCCGTTGCGCCATCACCGCCGCGAATTCCCGCGCCTGCGCCAGAGCTTGTCTCGCGTCCAGCCAACAGGCATCGTCTGTCGCTGTAGTTTCCGAGCCTACGACAGGCGCGGCCCACCAACGACTGCGCCGAATTGCGCGAAGCAGATTTTCAAGCGTCTGGCCCGCGCAGTCTTCCAGAAAAAATCCCGAAGGTTCCAGCCCGGATGCCAGAAACGCCGCCCAGTTCTCAAAATATGGCAATGAATCCTCATGTGAGGTTTCATCACGCGAAAACGGGGGCAGGGCAAGCAGCCGAAAAGCCGCCTGAGTTCGATTATGACCAGTCATGTAAGGTTCGTACTCTATTTCTATTCCTGCGATCAAGGCATAAGCGCATAACCGACCTTGACAGACCGAAGAATCTGATGATAACGACTGGAAGCGTCAATCGCAAACATTTTCGTGACTAATGGTTATTGCAATTGGGAGAAACCTGAAGCATTTCTGCCGCGATGGTCGTGTTCTGGTTCCGCGTGGTTCTGCCCGATGGAGAGCAACTGCTGCTGGCCGCTAATATATTTGATGAAATTTATGCACCGAATGAATTTACCCGACGCTATCGCCGTCGCTGGCGGGTTGAAGAAGCCTGTCTCCATGCGCCGGAACCGGACGCAAAAGGCCGACGACACAGGCTCAATCGAACCCTGAGCATGAAGTGCCCGCAGCATTTCCCGCCCCGTTTGCTACGCTACCCGAACCCGGACAACATGCCATGCCATCTCATTCAACACCTGCGTGTGTCTGCCGCCAGTGAACGCCCACAGACCTGAAGGCACTCTCCAGTAGAAAAAGGGCATTCGCATCGCCTGATTCCATTTGGCATACAGGGTGAAATGGTCTTGTCGCCTGAACACATAAGCGTTATAGCGCCTGAATATTCCAACTATCAAAATAGCATTAGGGGTGTGACATCCCTAATTTACCCCATTGACATCATGATACAAAATGACAATTCCTCGGACATTGAGTGCCGCGCTCAACGCATAAGTGCATAGTTGCCCATTTTTTGAGGGGGTGGGCGAGTTGAGGTAGTCTCACAGGCTTTTTGTTGACCGACCAGAGTCACAGGAGCCATTGATGAGGAGCTACACCCAACTCACCCAGGCGGAACGATACCAGATAGAAGCCTTGCATGGCGCGGGGCAGAGCCAGACGGCAATTGCTGCGCAGTTGAATCGCTCGCAGAGCACGATCAGCCGGGAATTGTTGCGCAACGGACAGAAGCGGGGTTACG
>JAISRR010000106.1 GCA_031273565.1 Zoogloeaceae bacterium
CACAAAGGCATTGGCGATCCAGGCGCGTTCATGAGGCGGTCGCCCCACGCCACAGCCGCAGTCACAGTATTCTTCGACGCGCACCCATTCCAGGATATGAACCACTTGTTTCAGTTTCGGCGTCAGCGGGCCAAAATCTCTGGCCAGTTCGGGTATCAACTCATACTGGTTCCAGCGTTGCGAAATCAGTTCTCGGCGGGTAGCATGCATGGTGGTGGGCGTTATGGTGGTTGGTTGGTGCCTTCATCATGCCAGAAATGGTCGCCCACTTCTTCTTTTTTTGCGCTGCTCTTCAGCTACATCCCGTGAAAATGGGGCGTTTTGCAAGAGGCTCCAATGGCGTGCCCGTGTAGTGTACAATTTATCTCCTGCTTGTCTATTCGGAGCTAAAAATGATGGAATGGAAAAGTTTTCTGGGCATGGCCCTTTCAGTTGCGCTGCTGGCTGGATGCGGAGACGAACAAAAAGATGATAAACCATTGGCGCAAAAGGCCGGCGAAGTGGTTGGCGCCGCCGCCGCCGATTTTACCAAAGGCGTGGCATCCAGCGTGCAAGAGAAGGTTATCGGACCTGAAACGGAAGATCCCGCCGACCCCGACAAACGAACATCCACCAAAGTGGGAGAGGTACTGGGCGGCAGCGTGTCAAACACACTCGGAACCGCCATCAGAACCATGGATGAAGAATCGCAAGTCACGGTGGAACTGGACGATTCATTGAAAGCCAAGAGCCTGACCATCAATCAGGCAAAAGACGCGGTTGACCCGGAGCACTATAAAACCAGAACCCGATTTACCGCTTATCTGGTGTCTGACAAAGACTTCAAAGGCACTTTGCTCGCCAAGGCTTTTGATGGCGCGGGAACGGAAATCGGTCGCTCCAGGATTGACGTCGACGTGAAAGCCGACGATGCGGGCTGGGTGGACTTCGACTTTCCGGCGCAAATGACGTCGACGACAGTCAAAAAGTTGCAATTCTCGGCAAAATAAGCCAGAGCTGGCTCGCGGGAAAACAAAGAGGCGGGGTTGAGACCCGCCTCGGCCTGGATATCCCGTGACTTACACTGGTCACCGGACGCTCAAACACCAGCCATCAGCCCCGCTCAAACAATCTTCACCCCCGCTGGCGGGGAGTGATGGATCGCCTGATACAGCACATCCATTGCCTGCGGACGGGGGTAGGTGGCGCGCCAGGCGAGGACGACACGGCGGCCTGTGGCGGGTGGAACGAAAGGACGTATCGTCAGCAGCGGATCCTGCGGCCAGGTCAGGCAGGCGGATACGGGCACGACGGCAATGCCTGCGCCGCTGGCGACCATGTGGCGCATGGTTTCCAGTGAACTGCCTTCCATTGTCTGGTCAAGACTGCCGGGGACGGCGAGTTGGGGACAGGTGGAAACCACCTGATCGCGGAAACAGTTGCCTTGTCCCAGAATCAACAATTGGCTGGGATCAATCGCCTCCTTGTCGATCTGCTCCAGTGCCGCCAGCGGATGTTGCGCGGGCAGGGCGACGCAAAATTCCTCGTCGTAGAGCGGACGGGCGACCAGGCCTGGCTCGGCAAACGGCGTAGCGACGATCGCGGCGTCCAGTTCGCCGTTTTTCAGGTATTCCGTCAATCGGTGCGTGAAGTTTTCCTGCAGATACAGGGGAATGCGCGGCGCGAGCGTGTGCAGTGCGGGGATCAGGCGCGGCAGCAGGTAGGGCGCGATGGTGTAGATCACACCCAGCCGCAGGGGGCCGGTCAGCGGGTCTTTGCCAATCTGCGCCAGCTCTTCCACGCGGGCGGCTTCCGAAAGCACTTTTTCCGCCTGTTCGCAAACACGTTCGCCCACCAGCGTCAGACGGATTTCGCCGGGGGTGCGCTCGAACAGCAAGACTTCCAGCCGGTCTTCCAGTTTCTTCACGGCCACCGACAGGGTGGGTTGACTGACATGGCAACGTTCGGCCGCGCGGCCAAAATGCCGTTCGCGCGCCAGCGCCACGATGTAGCGTAATTCGGTCAGCGTCATGTGGATTTCCTCCAGAGTTGCTCCAGATCCGCCGCCGTCAGCCAGCGCCAGCCGCCTTCCGGCAGGTCGGCGGGCAAATCCAGCCCGCCTACGGCGACCCGACAAAGGGTTTCCACCCGGTTACCAACGGCAGCCAGCATGCGTTTGACCTGGTGATAGCGCCCCTCAGCAATGGTCAGCATGAGGGTATGGGGATCGACGATTTCGGTGGCGAGGGCGGCAACAGGCTCGGGATCGTCGTTCAACAGCACGCCGGAACAGAGGGCTGCGACCTGGCTCTGATCAAGCGGATGCCGCACACCAACGCGGTAACGCTTTTCCACCTTGCGTTTGGGCGAAGACAGGGCATGAATCAGTTGCCCGTCATCGGTGATGATGAGCAGGCCGGTCGTATCCTCATCCAGCCGACCGACACTCTGCATGTCCCGCGCCACAAACTGAACAGGCAGCAGGGTATAAATACCGGGGTGGTGTCTGGGCTTGCGTGAGCATTCGTAACCAGCGGGTTTGTTGAACAGGATGACGGCCTTGGTGAAACAGGGCCACTCCCGTCCGTCCACATTGAAACGCAAGCCCTCCGGCTCAACTTCCTGAAAAGGATCGTCGATCACCTTGCCGCCGATGGAAAAACGTTCGTTTCGCACCAGACTGCGGCAATATTTTCGGGTACCAAAGCCCTGTTGTTGGAGCAGGCGTTCGATTTGCATGCACGGATGTTACATCAGGGATCAGCTGTCGGGTGGCAGGTGGCTACAGAAAAAGCGATAATCTGCGATGGCACGGTCGCCGCCGATTACCGCTCCCCGACCCCTGTTCCCTGAAATGCACTTCGAACATCTCATACAAATCAACGATCCCGATAATCCCCTGCAAGAATTCCTGAGCCGCGAACAGCTCTGGCAGGGCTTGTGGCAGCGCGTGGAGCAGCCGGAAATTTTTTTGCCGGGGCTGGAATCCTGCCAGATTCTCGAACGCAGCGAGGATGCCATCCTGCGCCATCTGAATTTTGGCAATGCCCACATCCACGACAAGGTGACGTTTGCAGTGCAGGAATGGCTGCAATTTGCGATTGACGCGGGCGACGATCACGCAGGCGGCGTTTTGCGTATTACGCTGGAAGAACCCGACGCCCAATCCCTGTTCCTGCGTTTCAACTACCAGACCACCTTGAGTCAGGAAGGCGAAAACGCCAGATACGCGGAATATGTCGAATCCGCCTATGTCGAATCCGATCTGGAAACCGTGCGGGTGATCAGAAGACTGATGGCAGAGGACGGAAGACAGTAGAATTTCCGGCGCAACGCGCCGGAAGGAGTGCCATCTATGGGCGCGAAGCGCCTCAAACTTTTCTGTCTTCTGTCCCCCGTCCTCTGTCCTCTGAACATAGTACAATCCCAACCCTTCCGAGGAGCGCTGCGAGACTTTTGTCCCAGGCTCGGAATTTCCTGTTTCAACGGCGCTCGTTCATCAGGAGCATTGTTGTGACCGTATCCCAAGATTACGTTATTGCCGACCTCACCCTTGCCGGCTGGGGACGCAAGGAAATCGCCATCGCCGAAACCGAAATGCCGGGGCTGATGGCAATCCGCGAGGAATTTGCCGCAAAGCAACCACTGAAAGGCGCGCGCATTACCGGTTCCCTGCACATGACCATCCAGACGGCGGTGCTGATCGAAACCCTGACCGCGCTGGGCGCGGAAGTGCGCTGGGCTTCCTGCAATATTTTCTCCACTCAGGATCACGCTGCCGCCGCCATCGCCGCACGCGGCATTCCCGTCTTCGCCGTCAAGGGCGAAAGTCTGGAAGATTACTGGTCGTACACCCACCGCATTTTTGAATGGCCGGATGGCGATTATTCCAACATGATTCTGGATGATGGCGGCGATGCCACGCTGTTGCTGCATCTGGGCGCGCGGGCGGAAAAGGATGTTTCCGTACTCGCCAAACCGACCTGCGAAGAAGAAACGGTGCTCTTCGCCGCCATCAAGTCGAAGCTGGCGAGCGACCCCAACTGGTATTCAACCCGCATTGCAAAAATCAGGGGCGTGACCGAAGAAACCACGACCGGCGTGCATCGCCTCTATCAAATGCACGTGCGCGGCGAACTCAAATTCCCCGCCATCAACGTGAACGATTCGGTCACCAAATCCAAATTCGACAACCTCTACGGCTGCCGCGAATCGCTGGTCGACGGCATCAAGCGCGCCACCGACGTGATGATCGCGGGCAAGATTGCCGTGGTGTTGGGCTATGGCGACGTGGGCAAGGGTTGCGCCCAATCCCTGCGCGGCCTGGGCGCGACGGTGTGGGTGACGGAAATCGATCCCATCTGCGCCCTGCAAGCGGCAATGGAAGGCTATCGCGTGGTGCAGATGGACGAGGCCGCCAAAGCAGGCGATATTTTTGTGACCACCACCGGCAATGTTCGCGTCATCAACCACGCGCACCTGCAAGCGATGAAAAACAACAGCATCGTTTGCAATATCGGGCACTTCGATTCCGAAATCGACATTGCCAGCCTGAGGCAATACACATGGGAAAACATCAAACCGCAGGTGGATCACATCATTTTCCCGGACGGCAAGCGCATCATCCTGCTGGCGGAAGGACGGCTGGTGAACCTGGGGTGCGCTACCGGTCATCCGAGTTTCGTGATGAGCAATTCTTTTGCCAATCAAACGCTGGCGCAAATTGAGTTGTTCACCAAAACGGCCGACTACCCCACTGGCGTTTATGTGCTGCCGAAAAAGCTGGACGAAATGGTCGCCCGTCTGCACCTGAAAAAAATTGGCGCGCATCTGACGCAACTTACGCCAGAACAGGCCGCCTACATTGGCGTGCCGGTTGAAGGACCATACAAGGCCGAGCATTACCGGTATTGAGCGCGGGAGATTATTTTCCACGCGTTGCCTGCATGCGATGACCATCAAACGGCGTTCCGGTGCTGCAAACAGCAGTATCGGAACGCCGTTTGCTCATCGGGCGACAGGCGGGGGTTCCGCTCAACGTATCGCGATGCGATTGTGGTCGGGCGGCATCTACGATACCTCTGTCGTTGACCGGCGGCGCGCCCGGAGGACGCATCGACATCGGTTGCTACAGAAGCAGCGCGGATTGAAATATGCTGCAAACGCAACAAGGGTAATCCGCCGGGTTCATTCAACCCCTGTTTCTGCACTCTTTTTATCTCCATTTTTATTGGCATGTTTGTTGCGGACGACTGAGCTTTCCCTTTAGCCAGAAAGAAAGCCCGCCATGTCGCCTGATCTGAAAACGCCTCAATGGATTGCCGCCCTGTTGTTTCTTGCCGTTCAACCCTTGCTGGCGCAGACAGCGCCGACCGCCATCGAAAAGGATATTCCCGGCGTGGTGCGGGCGGGAACCCACATCGAGTTCATCAAGGAAGGGTTTGAGGGCACGGAAGGGCCGCTCGGCCTGCCGGATGGCAGCCTGATTTTTACCGAAACGCGGGCAAACCGTATTACCCACATTGCCGCTAACGGTAGCGCTTCCAGCTATCTGGAACAAAGCAATGGCTCAAACGGACTGGGGTTTACCGCAGGCGGCGAGCTGGTTTCCGTACAGACGTTGGCGCCCAAAGTAGGCATCATCGCGCCCCCCGGACAGGTGCGGACACTGGCGGAACAATATCAGGGCTTGCCGTTTGGACGTCCCAACGATCTGGTGGTCGGGCTGAAAGCCGGGATTTTCTTTACCGACCCCGGCATCGAGCAAAAGGCGGGCGACCCGCCCCGCGCCAAACCGGGCGTGTACCGCATCGCAAACAACAAGCTGGAACGAATCATTGAGGGCATAGAACGCCCCAACGGTATCCAGTTGAGTCCCGATGAAAGCGTGCTGTATATCGCCAATACCCAGGGCGAACATGTGCTGGCCTACGCGCTGGGCAGCGATGGAAAAATCGGCGCGCGCCGCGATTTCGCCCGTCTGAAAGGCTGGAGCAAAGGCAATAACGGCGCGTTTTCCAGCGGCGCGGACGGACTGGCGATCGACGGAGAAGGCCGCCTGTATGTGGCCTCCAATGCGGGCATTGAGATTTTCAACGCCCAAGGCAAGGCGCTGGGCATTATTTCGTTGCCGCATAAACCGCAAAATCTGGCGTTCGCCGGGTCTGACAAAAAGACCCTCTATATCGTCGGGCGTGGCGCGGCTTACCGGATACGGCTGGATGCCGCTGGGTTTGCCGGGCGCGCCAAGTAAGGCTTTGGCCTGTTAGCGCATTATTTCAGAGAGCATCCACCATGTCGCGCCCTATAAGCGGAATCGCCGCCAATGAGTAGCGTTCCATGTTTTACAACGCAAGGAGAAAACCATGAAGCTGTCGTTCAAGAAATCCCTGATTACCCTGTTGTGCCTTGGCGTTTCCGCCAGCGCGTTTGCCCAGTCTTCGCAACTCACAAAGCCTGAACAACTCATCAAAGTGCGGCAATCCCTCTTCCAGACCATCGGCTGGAACTGCACACGCATCAGACAAAATCTGGATAAGGAATACAACAAGACAGAAGTCATCAAGTCCGCCGAGGTCATTGCGACGCTGGCAAATAGCGCGCTGGATGTCCTTTTTGCACCGGGCACGGCAACGGGCAAAGGCTGGAAAGACACTGCCGTCAAACCGGAATTTTTCAGTAAACCGGAACATTCGGCACAATTGCTGCATCAGTTCCGCAAGGAAGCCAACACCCTGGCAGAATTGGTACAGACCGGAAGCGCGGAAATCGTCAGACCCCAGTTTGAAAATCTGGTAAAGACCTGCAAAGCCTGCCACGACGATTTTAGAAATAATTAAATCGGGCAAGCCTGACACACAACAGCCGGTTTCGACCGGCTTTTTTGATTGCCTTGCGAGGCATCTGGTGGTGATGGGCGGGATCGAACCGCCGACCTGTGGGTTATGAATCCACCGCTCTAACCATCTGAGCTACATCACCATGGAGAGGCGGCGGATTATAGGAGTGGATCGGAACATGGTCAACTTCACGAATATTGGTCTATAATACCGCCCATGCCTCTGTCTTCTCTTGCCTCCGCCCTTGTCAGCAGCATCGTCACGGCCATCCTTGATGCGCCCGCCGAAGCGCCTGCGCCGCCGCAGTCTGTGTCCGTGCCCGCTGGCATGCGTACTTTCCCTGCCGGTGTGCAGGGGGGTACTTTGCAGGCGGCGCCCGCGATGGGGCAGGTTGTCATCAATGGCAAAACATTCCCGGCCGCGCCGGGTTTGCAGGTTCGCAATGAAGCCAACCGCATCGTGTTGCCGAGCATGTTGATGGGTTCCAACTTTCCCGTGCTTTACCAGATGGACGCTGGCGGCATTAATGTCTGGCGCATCTGGATTTTGTCCCCGTCGGAAATCGCTGCGCTGCAATCCCGATAATCCTGGTTTTTCCGGTCGTTTCCCCTATGCCCAAAAAGTTGTTCATCCGCACATTCGGGTGCCAGATGAACGAGTACGATTCCGACAAAATGGCCGACGTACTCGCCGCCAGCGGAGCGATTGTCAAAACTGACACGCCCGAAGACGCGGACATCATTCTGTTCAATACCTGTTCCGTGCGCGAAAAGGCGCAAGAAAAAGTTTTTCACGATCTGGGACGCATGAAGCGCCTGAAACTGCAAAAACCTGATCTGCTGATCGGCGTCGGCGGTTGCGTCGCCAGTCAGGAAGGCGAGGCCATCGTGACGCGCGCGCCTTATGTCGACCTTGTGTTCGGGCCGCAAACCCTGCATCGCCTGCCGCAGTTGATCGCCCAGCGCCGCGCGCAGTCCGGGCCGGTGGTGGATATTTCGTTTCCTGAAATCGAAAAATTCGACGCCATGCCGCCTGCCGATGTCAAGGGCGCGTCGGCCTTCGTTTCGGTCATGGAAGGTTGTTCCAAGTTCTGCACCTTCTGCATCATCCCCTTTACCCGTGGGGACGAAATTTCGCGTCCCTTTGCCGATGTGCTGGCGGAAACCGCCGCGCTCGCCGCCGCAGGCGTGCGGGAAATCAATTTTCTGGGGCAGAACGTCAATGCTTACCGGGGTGAGATCAGCGGCAGCGACGAGTACGCCGATCTGGCAATGCTGATCGAGTACGCCGCCGAAATTCCCGGCGTTGAGCGCATTCGTTACACCACCTCGCATCCCAGAGAAATGACCGCGCGCCTGATCGACGTTTATACCCGCGTGCCCAAACTGGTTTCGCATCTGCACCTGCCCGTGCAGGCGGGTTCCGATCGGGTATTAGCCGCCATGAAGCGCGGCTATACAACATTGGAATACAAGTCGGTGGTGAAAAAACTGCGCGCCGCGCGACCCGATATTGCCATTTCTTCCGATTTCATCGTCGGCTTTCCGGGCGAAACCGACGCGGATTTCGAGAAGACCATGCAGTTGATTGAGGATGTGGGTTTCGACGCTTCGTTTTCCTTCCTGTTCAGTCCGCGCCCCGGCACCCCGGCAGCGGAGATGCGGGACGACACGCCCGCCGACGCCAAATCGGCGCGGCTTTCCCGCCTGCAAAAACGCATCGAGGAGATGGCGCAAACCATTTCGCAGGCGATGGTCGGCAGTACGCAGCGGGTGTTGGTGGAGGGGCTTTCGAAGAAAAATCCGGACGAACTGGCCGGTCGCACCGACAACAATCGCATCGTCAATTTTGTGGGCAATCCGCGCCAGATTCATCACTTTGTCGAGGTGAAGATTACCGGCACGCTGCCCCATTCCCTGCGTGGCGAGGTGGTGATTCGTGACTAAAGCGAACGTCAAACGCGAGCGCCCCCTGAACCTGAAGCTCGCGCCGGTGGATAATCTCCGACTCTCCCAACTGTGCGGCCCGCTGGATGAAAATCTGCGCCAGATCGAGACCGCGCTGGATGTGGTCATCGCCCGGCGCGGCGAACATTTTGCCGTGCGCGGCGCAGCGGCGGCGCAGGCGCTCCAGGCGCTTGAATACTTTTATCAACACGCAGACAAACATCTGTCGGTAGACACCATTCAACTGGGTCTGATCGAACTGCAAAATCAGCCACTTTCCCACGCACGCGCCAGCCATACCCCGGACATATCGCCCGCTGCGGATGCTTCGTTCGATGGCCCGCAACTCGTCACCCGCAAAACCGAACTGCACGGACGCACGCCGCGTCAGGTGGAATACCTGAAACACATTCAGGCGCACGACATCACCTTTGGCGTCGGCCCCGCCGGCACCGGAAAAACCTATCTTGCCGTCGCCAGCGCCGTAGACGCCCTTGAACGCGATCTGGTGGAACGCATCATCCTCACCCGTCCGGCAGTCGAGGCGGGCGAACGCCTTGGTTTTCTGCCCGGCGATCTGGCGCAAAAAGTCGATCCCTACCTGCGCCCGCTGTACGACGCCCTCTATGACCTGATGGGTTTTGAGCGCGTCACCCGCCTCTACGAAAAAGGCGCGCTGGAAATCGCGCCCCTTGCTTTTATGCGCGGGCGTACACTGAATCATGCTTTTGTAATTCTGGATGAGGCGCAGAACACCACGCCGGAACAGATGAAGATGTTTTTAACCCGCATCGGCATCGGCGCCCGCGCTGTCGTGACCGGCGACCCTTCCCAGATCGACCTGCCCAAGGGGCACAAAAGCGGTCTGGCGGAAGCGGTGGATATCCTGCGCGATGTGCGCGGCATCGCCTTCACCCGCTTTCAGAAAGAAGATGTGGTGCGTCACCCGCTGGTCGCCCGTATTGTCGCCGCCTACGAACAACGGGAAAAAGCATGAGCCGCCGCTTGAATTTGTCCGTGCAATTTGCCACTGGCACAGACAACATCCCGACGCGCGCCGATTTTGTCGTCTGGACGCGCGCGGCGCTCACGGGCGGCGGGCAAATCACGATTCGTCTGGTTTCGCGGGAAGAAGCCCGGGAACTGAACCGCACCTATCGGGGCAAGGATTACGCCACCAACGTGCTTTCTTTCCCCTACGAACGCGAACCCGTGGTTTGCGGCGATCTGGTCATCTGCCCGGAGGTCGTCGTCCGCGAAGCCGCCGACCAGAAAAAAACGCTGCTCGCCCACTATGCCCATCTCACCGTGCATGGCGTCCTGCATCTGCAGGGCTGGGATCACGAGACCGGACATGACGCCACGGCGATGGAAGCACAAGAACGAGAAATTCTCGCCGCATTGGGCTATCCTGATCCCTATCTCTGATCCTGCGTAAAAGCATATGAGCATTCCCGGTTTGTTTGAGCGACTCTCCACCCTCCTCTTGCGCGAACCCGAAGACCGCGAGCAGGTGCTTTTATTGTTGCATTCCGCCTATGAGCGCAATCTCATGGACGCCGACGCGCTGTCCATCATCGAAGGCGCGCTGGCCGCCTCGGAGACGCGCGTCACCGATGTGCTGGTGCCGCGCGCGCAGATGGACGTGATCGACATCAACACCCCGCTCGCCGAAATTCTCCCTGTCGTCATTGAAACCGCGCACTCCCGTTTTCCCGTCGTCGACGGCGACCGCGACAATGTGCAAGGCATCCTGCTCGCCAAGGATTTACTGCGCCTGCAGGTGGAACCGGATTTCAACCTGCGCGACTGGCTGCGTCCGGCGGTCTTCATCCCGGAATCCAAACGTCTGAACGTACTCCTGCGCGAATTCCGCGTTTCGCGCAACCACATGGCCATTGTGGTCGACGAATACGGCGGCGTTGCCGGACTGGTCACCATCGAAGACGTGCTGGAACAAATTGTCGGCGACATCGAAGACGAATACGATTTCGACGAAGCGCACGACAACATCCGCCAGGACAGCACCGGCCGCTACCGTATCAAGGCCCAGACCGAAATCGAAGCCTTCAACGCGGCCTTCAACACCTCGTTTTCCGATGAAGACTGCGACACCGTGGGCGGCCTGATTCTGCGTCATCTGGGTCGGGTGCCCAAACGCCACGAGCAGATCGACATCGGCGGCGTGCGTTTTCACGTCCTGCGTGCCGACAGCCGCCGCCTGTACACCGTGCTGGTTGATTCAGGGATCAGAAAACAGGTGTCAGAAAACAGTCCGGTTTGATGCCCCCTGCCCGACACCTGATCCCCAAATGGCTGATTCCGGCAACGCTTGGCGTAGCGAGCGTTGCCGCCTTCGCGCCCTTCGGACAATTCTGGCTGATGCCGCTGACGCTGGCGGCGTTGTTCCATTTGCTGCGCCAGACCCAAAACTGGGCGCAGGCATTCCGGTGCGCCTTCGCCTTCGGCCTGGGATACTTTCTCGCGGGCGTCTCATGGGTCTATGTCAGCATTTCCGTGTTCGGCGGCATGCCCATGCCACTGGCGGCGCTGGCGGTATTCCTGTTCTGCGCCATCCTCGCCCTCTTTCCCGCCATCATGAGCGGCCTGTTCCGGCGTTTTCTGCCGGCGACGCCTGTCCGGCAGACGCTCGCCTTCGCCGCCATTCTCACCCTTGCCGACCTGGCGCGCGGCTGGCTCCTGACCGGCTTTCCCTGGCTCTCCACAGGCTACAGCCAGACCGCGCCCAGTCCGCTCGCCGGCTTCGCGCCCATCCTCGGCGTGTATGGACTCTCCTTTCTGGTCGCGCTGATCGCGGCGGGCATCGCCTCTGGCCTGCAAAAACGCGATTGGCGCTGGGGCGGCGGCATTCTGCTGGTTCTGCTCGCCGGTCAAATCCTGAGCGGACAACAATGGACACAGCCTGTGGGAGAACCCCTTCGCGTCGCGCTGGTGCAAGGCAACATCGCCCAGGATGTGAAATGGCGACCCGAACATATCCTTGTCACGCTGACCCACTACCGCGATCTGGTCGCGCGCCACCCTGCCCGGCTCACCGTGCTGCCGGAAACCGCCATTCCCACTTTCTTCGATAACCTGCCGCAGGAATATCTACAGGAATTGACGCAACTGGCGCAACGCCAACAGGGCGATCTGCTGCTGGGCGTCCCCACACGCAGCCCCAATGCCAATAACGCCAACATTGAAGCATACTGGAACAGCGCCATCAGCCTGGGCGTATCGCCCAGCCAGCACTACGCCAAATCCCATCTGGTGCCGCTCGGAGAATACACCCCGCCGGGCTTCGACTGGTTTCTGCGCCTCGTAAATATCCCCATGGCAAATTTCAGCAGCGGCTCCGCCGATCAACAACCGCTGCAACTGGCCGGACAACAGGTCGCCGTCAACATCTGCTATGAAGACCTCTTCGGCCACGCCCTGCGCACCGCCCTGCCGCGCGCCACCCTGCTGGTCAACATGTCCAACACCGCCTGGTTCGGACGCTCGCTGGCGCAAAGCCAACACCTGCAAATCGCCCGCGTGCGCGCGCTGGAAACCGGTCGCCCCATGCTGCGCGCCACCAACACCGGCGTTACCGCCATCATCGCCCCGAATGGCCATGTCCGCGCCGCCCTGCCTCAATTCGAATCCGGCGTGTTGACCGGCGAAGTGCAAGGCTACGCCGGCCTGACGCCCTACGCCCGCTGGGGTGACACCGCAGCCCTGCTGCTGGCGCTCTGCGCATGGGCATGGGCCGGAGGCATGTTTGCGTTTTGTCTTGCGCGGCTGCGGAAACGACGGTAATTGCCGCCGCAGCTCTGGACATAAAACGTCTTGACATGACATGCCGGACTGCCTATAGTAAATCATGTCGCGTGATGTCATGTGTCATCGGCCATCAGAACACCTTGCAAATGCCGGATAATTCACGCTGACGAGGCTTTCCGAACGCATCCTTTTCTGGAGAAACGCACCATGACCACCAGCATCCTGATTGTTGTCGCCCTGTTTGTTATCGTCATCGTCTGGCTGATTGCCATCTACAACGGACTGGTCGCCCTCTCGAACCAG
>JAISRR010000124.1 GCA_031273565.1 Zoogloeaceae bacterium
GCTATTTTTTAGCTTCAGGCTCATCTCTCGTTGGAAATGCACCATCACTTCAGGCTCATTCCTCATTGGATAAGGCTAGTCATTGACTGGCAACGGAGCATTGTTCACACTTGAGGGGCAATCAGAACAGCGCCGCCTGAGCCGGGCAGGTAAAACGGTTCGATTCCCTTCCCCATGAAATTCGCGTGACTCCGGAATTTTCACTTCTTGCTGATGTCTTCCTGCACCCGCCTTTTGTGTTTCTCTTTGCACCTCATCGCGCTTCTGGGACTATGGGCGATGGCCTGCGCGCAGCATCGTCCGGTGGAGATTGCGCCGGATGCCCTGCTGACGGCAGGCGAAAAATTCAACTGCCTTTCCTATGCGCCCTACCACCTGCCGGGGCAAACGCCTTTAAATCCTGACACGCAAATTTCTCGCGCACAGATCGAGGCTGATCTTGCCGCTTTGGCGTCGGTGACGCATTGCGTCCGTATTTATGCCGTGAATCAGGGGCTTGAGGTTGTGCCGGAGGTGGCGCGGGAATTGGGTCTCAAGGTATTGCTCGGCGCCTGGGTCGGCTATGAAGCCGCACCGAACCGCAAGGAACTGGAAACCGCCATCGCCCTGGCCAAAGCCTATCCGGATGTGGTGCGAGGTCTGGTGGTGGGCAATGAAGTCATGTTGCGCGGCGAGCAGTCGGAGGCGGCTCTGAAGGCTTTGCTGGACGAGGCGCGGCAACGTTCTCCAGTGCCGGTCACCTATGCCGACGTGTGGGAATTCTGGCTCAGGCATCCCGATCTGGTGGACAGCGTGGATTTCATTACCGTGCATATTCTGCCTTACTGGGAAGACGAACCGGTAGCGGTGGAGGCTGCCGTCGCCCATGCTGCCCGGGTGCGCCAGCGCGTGCTGGAACGCTACGGCAAGCCGGTGCTGATCGGCGAAACCGGCTGGCCCGGCGCGGGACGACAACGCGCTGGCAGCAAACCGGGCAAGGTGGAAGAAGCCCGCTATCTCTACAACTTCGTGCGGGAAGCGCGGCGACAAGGCTGGGATTACAACCTGATCGAGGCCATAGACCAGCCCTGGAAGCGCGATCTGGAAGGCACGGTGGGCGGCTACTGGGGAGTGTTTGACGCCGACCTGCAGGCCAAATTTCCCTTGCACGCGGCCTTTTCCGTCACGCCACGCCCTTCGCTTCTGCCGCTTCTGGCAGCGGGCGCTCTGGGGATACTCGCCCTGGCTGCGCTCTATCTGGCGCTTTATCTGAAAAAATATCTGCCGTTGCCTGATTTTTTGTCGGTGGCAAATATGCTCGTTACGGGCGCGTGGATCGGCAGCGCGCTCCTCTTCATCGGCGAGCATGGCATCATGGCTTATCGCAATTTATGGGAATGGAGCGCTTTGGGACTGGTCGCCATCATGGGCGCTGCTTTTTGCGCGGGACAGATGTTGTTGCCGCCACCAGATAATTCGGATTCGCGCCACGCTCCCGCGCATTCCGCTTTATCCGCCCTCGCCCTGGCAATCCTGCTGGCGGCTTTTATCGCCGCCGTATTGTTACTGCTTGACCCGCGTTATCGTGATTTTCCCGTCTGGCTTTACCTGTTGCCACTCCCCGCACTGTTGGCGCTTCCTGTCCATATGCCGCACAAAACGGAGTGGATGCGGATTCCGTTATCCGCAGCCCTCCTCATGTGCGGCCTGGGTTCCGCGCTTCAGGAAACCGGCAACAACGAGGCGTACGTCTGGGCAGCGCTATGCCTGCTGCTCGCGCTTGCCGGATTGCGTGGGTTTTTCCATCGTCGCCGCACCGATAAAAAGGGCGACGTTTAAAAAACATCGCCCTTTCTGTGACGCTGCAATTTGCCCGCGCAGGGAGGTTACTTACGCCTTGGAAGCCGCTTTCCTGGTCGCGCTGCCAGACGCCTTGGGAGCCGCCGCAGGTGCAGCAGCG
The DNA here is from genome assembly GCA_031273565.1 of Zoogloeaceae bacterium. Taxonomy (GTDB): domain Bacteria; phylum Pseudomonadota; class Gammaproteobacteria; order Burkholderiales; family Rhodocyclaceae; genus Azovibrio. The sequence continues at coordinate 1,940 of JAISRR010000124.1, forward strand.
CCTCCGCCAACCTGGGAGAACGCCTTGATGTTGCTATCGGTAATCTGGGCAATTTGCTGAGCCATGAAGTTCATGCGCTCGAAAGCTTCAGAATTGGACTGGAGCACGGATTTCATGGCAGTAGCGAAAATATCGCCGCCTGCGGGCAATTGGCTCTTGGTCTCTTCAATCACGTTTTCCGCTTCTTCGGACAGGGATTTGTAATGGGATTCCATCACATCCGTGATGTCTTTCTGCATGTTCAGCATCAATTCATACAGGTTGTGATAGTAGGATCGCACATTTTCCAGCGTGGGTTCGGCCAGCGAAGACTGAACGGCAAGCAACTGCTTGGGGTCTTTGGCGCCAGCCAGCGCGTTGGAACCATTGGCGCCCACCTGGAGATTTTCCCGGAAGGTGCTGAAGTTGAGATTGGCGAGCCGCTCAATACTATCCACCGTCTTACGGGTCAGGGCCAGCATGGCTTCTGCGTTGGCCTTGTTGGCAGCAATGAGTTTTTCAGATTTGTTTGTGGTCATGGAGTCTCCCCTTTAGTTATCAGATTGCACAGTCAAAGCGACAAGAGGCAATCATAGCAAAGCCAAAAAAATATGCATAGCAGAAAATGTAACGTATGGCAACGTGATCTTGTTTCCGACTTTCGCCTGCCGTAACAGACCCATGTTCCGCTCCGGGCATTCCGCTGTTTTTGCCCGCGTTTCCCGAACGGCATCGGCTGAAGGCGCATTTCACTTTGCGGCCTTTGTGACGGTCGCCGTCACTTTTCCCCATCCGGGTCATTTCCGCGCTTCAGTCTCCGCCTCCAGTTCCAGCAGAACCTTGCCCGTCGCGTCGCGCAGGTACAGCGTTTGCCCACGGGTTTCCCAGTTTTCGACCTGCGTCAATGCCTTGAGAAAAGCGTTTTCCACTGCCATCGCATCGCCGATGCAGGCCATCTGGGTGCCAGCGGTTTGCGAGAACATCAGTTCATCGGCGATCTGTTGATAAATGCCCATGATACGGTTGCAACCGCCAAAACCGGAAAAACGATCCTGGTCATCCAGACGCAGCTGGATGGGTTTGGGGGTTGTGACCACCTGATTTTCCAGGCGCACGAGTCTCCAGTTCGTGCGTTGCAGCACCGTATCCGGCTGACGCTCCAGGGTGTAATTGAATTGGGAGACGATGGGTTGCTCATCCTCATCCAGTAGATGCAGGCGGTTTTCTTCAACCTGAAAAACGATGTTTTCCGCACCGTCATCGTTCAGATAAATTTTGTCTTCTTCACCCGGACGCCAGTAGCCCGTAAGTTCCGCCGTGCCTTTACCCGCGTAGGCAAGGTGCAGTTGGTAGCGTTGATCGGCGTTCAGAACCAGACGCCAGTGTTGCCCGGCGCAGTCGGCGCAGGGCAGATCACCGGCATAAATACCGGCCAGCGCCACCTGCGCGGCATCAGTTGGCGCGGCATCCGGCACGGATGGCTGGACAACCTGGAGATTATTGCAGGCTGCAAGCGAGCATAATGAGAAGGTCAACAACAGTTTTTGAATGCTGTACATGGGAAAAGACTCCTTAATATTATTCCGGATTAAATGTTTCCGGATTTCAGACTGGGCAGGGTGATGCGCCAACGAATTGCGGCCAGGCGAATGAGGATGACCATGCCCATGGCGAAGAAGCTCGAACTGACGTGCCCCATCCCCATCTCCTGCATGACAATCATGCCGACCGCGCCCAGCCATGCGGCGGTGGCATAGAGTTCACTGGTGAACACGAGTGGCATTTCGTTGGCGAGCACATCGCGCAGAAGCCCGCCAAAGACGCCCGTGATGACGCCCATCAGGCTGGCGACCAGCCAGGGCGTGTGAAATTGTAGCCCAATCTGCGTGCCGACGACGGTAAACAGCGCCAGCCCCATCGCGTCAGGCAGCAGAAAAAGTTTTCCCGGCAGTTTCCAGCGGCGGGCAAGGAAGAAGGTGATGACGGCGGCGACGATGGTGGCGATAAGGTAAGTCTGGTCGGCAATCCAGAACACCTCCCGGTCCAGCAGAAGGTCACGCACGGTGCCGCCACCCAGCGAGGCGGCGATACCGGCGGTGATGGCGCCGAACAGGTCGATCTGCTTGCGCCCGGCCTCGAGCACCCCGGTTGCGCCGCAGACGACGGAAGCGGCAATGCCCAGACTGTAAAGCAGAAAGTCTACGCTGACGCCGTGCACGATTACGCGCCCCTGACCTTTTCCCGCATCAGGCGTTGCTTTTCCCGCACCCAGTCTTTTTCTTTGGCGTCTTCCCGCTTGTCGTGCTGTTTCTTGCCCCGGGCAAGCCCGATCTCGGCCTTGATTCGCCCGCGCGTGTAATGCAGATCGAGCGGCACCAGCGTATACCCGGCGCGTTCCACCTTGCCGATCAGTTTCATGATTTCATTGTCGTGCAGCAGCAGCTTGCGGGTGCGCACAGGGTCGGGATGGATATGCGTCGAGGCCGTGGGCAGCGGCGTAATGTGCATCCCCAGCAGCCAGATTTCGCCACGTTTGACGAGCACATAGGCTTCCTTGATCTGCACCCGTCCGGCCCGGATGGATTTGACCTCCCAGCCTTCGAGCGCCAGTCCGGCCTCGTACTTTTCTTCGATGAAATAATCGTGGAAGGCTTTTTTGTTGTTGGCAATACTCATGATGCGGCGCAATTCCTTTAGAATCGCGGATTCTAACAAGGATTCGACGGAAGTATGGCTCAGGTCGAAAAATCAGTCCTGATCGCTCATTCGGCAACGCAGATGTTTGAGCTGGTCGATCGCTGCGAAGATTACCCGCAATTCCTGCCCTGGTGCAGTCGCACGGAGTGCCGCTTCCGGGATGAAAAAACCACGGTGGGCACGCTATATATCGACTACCACGGCATCAAGTCGCATTTCACGACCGAAAACGAAAAAGAATTTCCGGTTGCCATGCGTATCCGTCTGGTCAATGGCCCCTTCAAAAAACTGGAAGGCGACTGGAATTTCAAACCCTTGCGCGAAGACGCCTGCAAGGTAGAGTTTCGTCTGCACTACGAATTTTCCAGCAAACTGTTTGAAAAGGTGATCGGCCCGGTGTTCAGCCGCATCGCCAATACCTTTGTGGAAGCCTTCGTGCAACGCGCGGAACAGGTTTATGGAGCCAGAACATGAGCGACACAATCGACGTGGAAGTCATCTACGCCCTGCCAGACCGGCAGGAATTGATTCAACTGAAATTGCCTGTGGGCAGCACGCTGGGCGACGCCGTACAGGCTTCCGGGCTGCCGCAAAAATACCCGGACATCGACCTGCAAAAAGGCAAGTTCGGGATTTTCTCCAAACTCACCAGGCCGGACGCCGCCCTGCGCGCCCGTGACCGGGTGGAAATTTACCGCCCGCTCATCGCCGACCCCAAAGCGGTACGCGCCGCCCGCGCCGCCGAAGGAAAGGCGATGAAAAAACACGAAGCGGATTAACGCCTGACCGCCGCCCGCTTTCAAAGATTCAGCGGGCTTGCCACCGTAATCGCCTGCCAGGGGCCGCTGGATTGGCCTGTGATGGCGGCCCAGTACCAGGCGGAGGTGTCGGTAAACCCTTGTCCGTCGGCGTCTTCAATGCGTTCGCAAACGCGCAGGCGTTTCGTTGCGCCCTGATGGGTGAGTTCGGCGACAAAGCAGCGCCAGCGTTGTCCGTTG
>JAISRR010000126.1 GCA_031273565.1 Zoogloeaceae bacterium
TGATCATCGGCGCCATGATGAGAAAACTCATCCATGTCGCCTTCGGTGTCCTCAAATCCCGAAAACCATTTGACCCCACCCTCCATGGCGCTTGACGGGGATAACAGTATCTACCTTTCCGTCGTATAGTTGAGGCAGGACAGGTTCAGGCAGGATGGTTCAGGTAGGGCGACATCGAAGAACACGCCGCATGTCAAACAAACGGCGGTATCTACGATGTCACCCTACCGCCCATTTTCAAAGGCCCTGCGACATTCGTGTGTGCAATTGCCCTGTCGTTACAGGACGTAGCGTGACAGGTCTTCGTTTTCCGCCAGTTCGCCCAGACGTTCGTCGACATAGGCGCGGTCGATGTTGACGGTTTTCAGTTCCGGTTTGCCCGCGCCAAAGGAGACTTCTTCCAGCAGGCGTTCCAACACCGTATAAAGCCTGCGCGCGCCGATGTTTTCGGTTTTTTCGTTCACCTGAAAAGCGATTTCCGCCAGCCGCCCGATGCCGTCGGCGGCAAATTCGAGTTCAACCGCTTCCGTTGCCATGAGCGCCCGGTATTGCTCGGTCAGGCAGGCGTCGGTCTGGGTCAGAATGCGCTCAAAATCGGCGACCGAGAGGGAATCGAGTTCGACGCGGATTGGAAAACGTCCCTGCAATTCGGGAATCAGGTCAGAAGGCTTGGCCAGATGGAAAGCGCCGGAAGCGATGAACAGGATGTGGTCGGTACGCACCATGCCGTATCTGGTGGACACGGTGGTGCCTTCAACCAGCGGCAGCAGGTCGCGCTGCACGCCCTGGCGGGAAACGTCGGCGCTGCTCTGGCTGCCTCGACTGGCAACCTTGTCGATTTCATCCAGAAAGACGATGCCATTCTGCTCGACGTTGTACAGGGCCGAGAGTTTCACGTCTTCATCGTTCACCAGCTTGTTCGCTTCTTCGTCGGTCAGCAATTTCAGCGCTTCCCGGACTTTCAGTTTGCAGCTCTTGCTGCGTCCGCCGGAAATGTTCTGGAACATGCCCTGAATCTGGGTGGTCAATTCTTCCATGCCGGGCGGCGCGAAAATTTCTGCCTGCATTGAGGGCTGGGACACTTCGACTTCGATTTCCTTGTCATCCAGATCGCCTTCGCGCAACTTCTTGCGGAATTTTTGCCGCGTGCTGTTGTCTTCCGGCGCGTTGTTTTCGTTGGGGAAAAAACCGGCGTTGCGCGCCGGGGGCAGAAGGGCGTCCAGCACGCGTTCTTCGGCGGCGTCCTCGGCGCGCCCGCGCACCTGGCGCGTGGCTTCTTCGCGCTGATGCTTGATGGCGATCTCGATCAGGTCGCGGATGATGGTGTCGACATCACGTCCGACATAGCCGACCTCGGTAAATTTGGTCGCTTCCACCTTGATGAAAGGCGCGTCCGCGAGCCGGGCGAGACGACGGGCGATTTCGGTCTTGCCGACACCGGTCGGGCCGATCATGAGGATGTTCTTGGGCGTGATCTCGGAACGCAACGGTTCGGCCACCTGCGCGCGCCGCCAGCGGTTACGCAGGGCAATGGCGACGGCTTTCTTGGCCTTGGCCTGACCGACGATGTGCTTGTCCAGTTCATGCACGATTTCTTGGGGGGTCATCATGGATGAAGTCATGCTTCGAGCTGCTCCAGAGTGAAGTTTTGATTGGTGTAGATGCAGATGTCGCCAGCGATTTCCAGGGATTTTCTGACAATATCCAGTGGCGGCAATTCGGTGTTTTCCAGCAGCGCCCGCGCCGCGCTCTGGGCGTAGGCGCCGCCGGAACCGATGGCGGCGATGCCCTGTTCCGGCTCCAGCACGTCGCCATTGCCGGTGATGACCAGCGTGCGCTCGTGGTCGGCAACGATCAGCATGGCTTCCAGACGGCGCAACATGCGGTCGGTGCGCCACTCTTTCGCCAGTTCCACGGCGCTCCGCATCAGGTTGCCCTGATGTTTCTCCAACTTGGACTCAAACAGGTCAAGCAGGGTGAAGGCGTCTGCCGTCGCGCCCGCAAAACCGCTCAGGATGCGATTTTGATACACGCGCCGAATTTTGCGCGCGGTCTGTTTGACGACCATGTTGCCGAGCGTGACCTGACCGTCGCCGCCCATAGCGACGACATTGCTTCGACGCACCGACACAATGGTGGTGCCGTGGTATTGCTCCATGAAAACCTCTTGTCCGGGAAAATTCAGTGTCTGGCGACTTCGACGCGGGCGATCTGGTCGACACCCATGACGCGCAGCAGTTCGGCAACCAGCCGGTTGGCATGCACGATGGTCACCGGGCCGGCTTTGCTGGTTTTTAACAGGCTGGCCAATGCGCCGGCGCTAACGAAGTCTATGCGCTGAACGCGCGAAAAATCGAGACGGCATTCCATGCCGGGTACGAGCAGGCGTTCCACATCATCCAGTTTGCCTTGCAATATCTCGCCTTCCAGCACCGTCGTAAACAGGGTGGGATCGAGCGTAAGCACATCATCGGCGACGGCAGGCGCTGCCTCGCCTTCTTCTTCCTGAATGGCGGGCATGGTTTTGGGGGGTTCCCAAGCCGGCGGCGAAACTTCAAACGTCACGGCGTAATCCACGGCCTTGTCTTCAAATTGTTCTTCCCAGCCCAAAAACTGAAAAAGCTCCAATACCAGCAACCACTGGGCTTCATCCTGGGCGTGACCGGCTACGGTACGCTCGGCCAAACGCGTCGCCAGCGCTTCGGCGGCAAGGAGGCCCCAGGCCAGATCACGGCGACGCGCCTGCTGGAGAATTTTGGCCAGTTTGGCGCTGGCCTCGGAATCCAGACCGATCAGACGCCGCATGTCCAGACTGCGCGACTCGCCCTTGCTCAGGGCCTGCAACAAACCGTCAAACACGGCGGCATCGCCGGAGACCGCGCCTTGCAGCACGGCAATGCCCGCAGCCTGCTGGCTGGCGTCATCGCCGCCCTCTGCTTCCATCTCCAGACTCCACGCTGGCGGTGACAGTTCACAGATGCGCGCGAATTCGAGAGACAGGGACTCAAACGCCGCCTGTTCGCCACGCACACGCAGGAGATCGAACAGCATTGCCCAGAGCTTGACCGCACCGGGATCGTTGTTGCCCTTGACCACTGATTCCAGCGTCGAGCGGGTTGTGTCGTATTGACCATTGGCAAAGAGAATCGCCGCGTGCTCGGCAATCTCCATGTAGGGATCGCTTTCCTCGAAAACCTCAATTCCATAATCACCATTGGGACGCGTAACGCTGTCCCAAATTTCGCTTTCCTGCGCGCCGGACGCAACCGCGCCGCCGCCCATCTTTACGAGTGTGCCAGCGGGAGTGGCCATCGGGCTGACGGGCATCTGCGCGGGCATTATTTCGCC
>JAISRR010000168.1 GCA_031273565.1 Zoogloeaceae bacterium
GCAAAAATCGAGAGTAGACCTGATTTACTCATAGTTTACAATACCCTGTCATAACTTCTTGAATGTAAACGATTTCTTTCAAGGGTTTACGACATCTGCGTATGCGATAGCCCTGACAAGGAATCTACTCGGACACGCCTTACGCATGGAAATATAGGATAATTCGTATTTCGTTATTTTTTTACTCGCCTTGCCCATGATGTCAGGAATAAATCTACACCGCTGGACAGCCTGGACGCCGAAGCGTGAAACGTCCGAGGCTTGGCGCGAGTGGGCGCGGAGCGCGGCTGTAAATACTGATGCAAGTCGCGGGATGGAACTGGCGCCGCCGCCAATCAAGGAAATTCCTCCCCTCCTGCGCCGTCGCGCCGGTTCTCTGGGACGCGCCATGCTGCATGTGCTTTCCCGCCCGGAAATGGCTTATGCGGGAGAAGCGCTGATTTTTTGCAGTCGCCTGGGCGAGTTTTCCCGCGCGCTGGCGCTGCAAAAGGAATTGGCGCGGTGCGATACCCTTTCGCCGCAGCTATTCAGCATGTCCGTGCATAACGCCACGGGCGGGCTGTTCATGATGACGCAGAAGGCGAATGCGCCGTTGACGGCTTTATCGGCTGGCGAGGAAGCGGTATTGGCGGGGCTGACGGAAGCCGCCATTCAGCTTGCCGATGGCGCGGGAAAAGTCTGGCTGGCGTATGGCGAAGAACCTTTGCCGGAAGCCTGGCGCGAACTTGCCGCTTCGCCCGATGAGCAGACCGATTATTTCGCTCTGTTGCTTGAACTGACGCCGGGGGATGAATTTGCATTTGTATCGGACGCATCGACCGAAACAGCTCTCCCTGCTTCCCCCCTTGAACTGTTGCGCTTTTTTCTCTCTCCCGAAGCATCGAATCTTCCACTTTCGTCGCGTGGCAATTTGAGCCTGCAACGCAAGGTCGCCAGTGCGTAGGCCAGCCATGCCGGACAGACTTCCACGTATCTTGCGTATCCTTGCCACGGGCTTTTGCTTTGTCGTTTTCGGTCTGGGCGGGTTGGTGATTCTTTGTTGCGTGTTTCCCCTGCTGCGCCTGTTTTACCCTGACCGCCAAACCTCCCAACGCCACGCGCGCAGGATTATTCACCACAGTTTTCGCTTCTTCGTGTGGCTGATGGTCGTCTGCGGCACCATCAGTTACGAGGTGCGGCAGGTGGAGAGGCTGGGGCGCAGCGGTCTGTTGATTATCGCCAACCATCCTTCGCTGATTGATGTGGTGTTGCTGATTGCGTTGGTAAAACAGCCGAATTGCGTGGTCAAGGCGAGCTTGCGGGACAATATTTTTACGCGCGGCCCCGTGCTTTCCGCCGGATTCGTGGTCAATATGGATGGCTCGCAACTGGTTGAGGATTGCATTGCTTCCGTGCGTTCGGGCGACCATCTGGTGATTTTTCCGGAAGGCACGCGCAGCGTGGAACACAATGGCAAGCTGAATCCGCTCAAGCGCGGCGCGGCCAATATCGCCCTGCGCGGGCAGTTGGCGATAACGCCGGTCATCATCACGGTCTCGGAACCCATGTTGGGAAAGGGGCAACGCTGGTATGATGCGCCGAAAAAGAAGCCACATTTTGTCCTGAGCGTGGAAGACGACATCTCTACCGCGACATATATAACAACTCAGGGGACAGCAGAACAGGAAACGGCGCCGACATTGGCAACGCGCGCGCTTTCGAACGATTTGAACACATTTTTTACCAGGGGAATTCAACAACAATGCTCGAACTAATTCAGGAAGTTAAGGCGTTTATTATCGAAACGCTCGATTTGGAGGACGTGACGCCTGCCGACATTGACGACGACGCGCCGCTGTTCGGTGATGGTCTGGGGCTGGATTCCATTGATTCGCTGGAGCTGGGCGTGGGCTTGCAAAAACGCTACGGACTCAAGCTCTCGGCGGAAGCGGAAGAAACCCGCCAGATTTTCGCCTCGGTGCGGACGCTGGCGGAATATATCGCGACGCATCGCGCCAAATCGGCAAGCGGAGGTTAAACCCATGTCAGAAAAAATCCTGCCCGACCGGGACGCTACCTATGCGCTGATTGTCAAACTGCTCACGGAGTTGTTCGCGATTGAGCCGGGAAAAATTACCCTGGACGCGAACCTGTATCAAGACCTCGATATTGACAGCATCGACGCGGTGGATTTGGCGATTGAATTCAAAAAACAGACCGGCAGGCAGCTTACGCCGGAGGAATTCAAACAGATTCGCACCGTGGGCGACATCATGAATGTGGTGCATGCGCCCAAACCCGCAGCGCGGGAAAGCTGATGTCGGGTTTGCTCGCCTTCGCGCTCGGCATCGCCCTGCCGCTGGGTTTCTGGGTGTGCCGCTGGCTGGAGTTGCCGTTCTGGTGGTGCGGTTTGCTGCTGTTGCCGGTGGCGCTGACGCGCGGCGGCAAGCTGGCGAATACTCGAGGCAATGCTCATGGCGCCGCCCGCTTCATCAAACACCTGCCGGCCATTCTGGCGGTTCTGTTGGGCGGCGCGGCGCTCGTCTGGCGCAACAGCCTGCCCTTGCTGTATTACCCGGTGCTGGTCAATGTCTTTTTCCTGCTCCTCTTTGCGGCAAGCCTGAAACAAAAGCAAACCCTGATTGAACGTCTGGCGCGTCGCCTCGACCCCAATCTGCCGGAATCCGGCGTGCGTTACACGCGGCAAGTCACCAAGGCCTGGTGCCTGTTTTTTATCGGCAATGGCGCGCTTGCGTGCTTGAGCATCGGCGCGGGCGAAGCCGTTTGGGCGCTCTATAACGGCGGCATTGCCTACGTTTTGATGGGGCTGATGTTCGCGGGCGAATGGCTGATTCGCCGTCGCGTCATGAAGAAAAACACAGAGAATGCCGCCCATGTCTGACATCCTGTTTGAGCCGCTACAGTCGCATTGGCCCTTACCCACGGAAAACCCTTTCCCCATTGCCTATCTCGGCGGCGTCGCCGTCAGCCGCGAACAATTCCGGAATGACCTGTCGCAAGCGCGGCAGGCGCTTTTCGCCTTGCGACAAACAAACATCGCCCTTTTTGACCCGGACGCCTATGTATTTGTCGTCTGGCTGCTGGCAGCGTGGTCGTTACACATGAAAGTGATTCTGCCCGGCGAGGATTTGGCGTCGACGCGGGAATATCTCGGCGTCCCCTGGGTCGGCAGAGGCAACGGACATTATGCGCTGCAGGACTGGAACGGCGCCGCGAACGACACCATCCACGCTTTCGACAATGCCGCGCCCGGTCTGGCCTTGTTTACTTCCGGCTCCAGCGGCGAACCCAGTCTGATTGAAAAAACGCTGACCCAGCTAAGGAACGAAGTTAACGCGCAGCAACAGGCGTTTGGCGACCAACTTCCCGCCGGCGTGTGCTTTCTTCGTTCCGTGCCGCACCAACACATGTTCGGGCTGACTTTCAGCGTGCTCTGGCCGCTGACCTTCGGACACGTCTTCCTTGCGGAAAAACTCGTATACCCCGATGATTTTCTGCGCTTGCCCACCGCCGCTTACGTGCTGATGAGCGCGCCCACTTTCTTGAAGCACCTGGCGGCATCAAAGGACCATTTCGCCACGGCGCCCAAAGCCAGTCTGGCGTTTGCGATTTCCGCCGGCAGTCCGCTTCCCGCCGATGTTCAACTTGCGTGTCAGGACTTTTTGCGCGCGCCCTTTTACGATAGCTATGGCAGCACGGAAACCAGCGCGGTCGCTTATCGGCAGAGCGAAACCGCGCCCTGGATACTGTTCCCCGGCGTGCGCGTCAGTATCGATGCGGACACCTCCTGCCTGCGGATTCACTCATCCTTTCTCGCCCCGGACATCATCGCCGAAGGCTTTTTGTCCGGCGACCTCGCGCGGATAGAAGCAGAAACTTTCAAGCTCCTGGGGCGTGCTGACCGCATGGTGAAAATCGGCGAAAAACGCATCTCGCTCACCCGCATTGAACAGGCGCTAAAAGCACTGCCGGAAATCGAACAGGCGTCGACCGTTCTGTTGTCTGGCAAGTCAGACGAATTTACCAAAAAGCATACAAAACGCGACGCCATCGGCGCGGTCGTCATCCTCTCCCCGTCGGGCGCGGCGCAAAAAGAAAGCCTGGGCAAGGTGCGTTTCGACCGCTTTCTGCGCCATAGCCTCGCAGGCGCCCTGGACACCCTTGCCCTGCCGCGCCGCTGGCGCTACGTGAGCGCCATGCCGGGTAACGCCATGGGCAAAACCACCCGCCACGACCTGGAACGCCTCTTTGCGCCACAAGCGCCGAAAGCCGTCCGCCAGATGCAGGGTGAAAGCGAAACCCAGGGCAGGGTGCGACTCAAACTCTATCTCGACCCGGAACTCATCTGGTTTGAGGGACATTTCCCGCATCTGCCCGTACTGCCCGGCGTGGCGCAGGTCGATTGGGCGGCGCATTTCGGACGACTGCATTTCGGCTTTACCGCGCCCGTGGGCAATGTCAGCGGCCTCAAATTCCAGCATTTGCTGCGTCCGGGCGATACGCCCTGTCTTGAGCTTTATTTCCATAAAGACCGCCAAACGCTGGAGTTTTCTTACCTTCTGGACGATGTTCCCTGCTCCAGAGGCGTGCTGCATCTGCGTACGGATACAGGTGCGTGAACATCGTTGCCGTCATTCCGGTTTTCAACCACGGCGATGCCGTCGGCGCGGTGGTCGCCAGACTGCGCGGCTATGGCCTGCCGGTGATTCTCGTCAATGACGGCAGCAACGCCGCCTGTAGCCAAATCCTGCAAACGCTGGCGGATACTGCAAAATCGGAAACCGGGCTGCCGCCCGTCCGCCTGCTCGCCCATCCCGAAAATCGCGGCAAGGGCGCGGCGGTGATGACGGGTCTGGCCTGCGCGCATGAACAGGATTGCAGTCACGCCTTGCAGGTGGATGCCGATGGACAGCATGACCTCGACGCCGTGCCTGCTTTTTTGAATGCCGCCGCGGAGCAGCCGGAAGCCATCATCAACGCTTGTCCGCGCTATGACAACAGCGTGCCCAAGAGCCGCCTGTACGGGCGCTACCTGACGCACGCCTGGGTATGGATTAACACCCTGTCGCTGCGCATTCCCGATTCCATGTGCGGTTTTCGCATCTACCCGCTGGCGGCGGTGACGCCGCTCCTGCCCATTCTCGCTCGCGCCAATCGCATGGATTTCGATACGGAGATTCTGGTGCGACTGGATTGGGCGGCGGCGCCCATCGTCAACCTCCCGGTCGCCGTGCGCTATCCCGCCGGCGGGCTTTCTCACTTCCAACCCTTGCGCGACAACATCCGTATTTCCGCCATGCACACCCGCCTCTTTTTCGGCATGTTGCGCCGCTTTCCCCGGCTCATCGCCCGCCATTGGCGCGGAAAAGAAGTTCGCCATGCGTGAGTCATCTCCGTCAAGAACACATTGGGCAGAAATCAAGGAAGCCGGATTTGTCGGCGGGATGCGTTTTTTGTTTTGGGTGCATCGCTACGGCGGCGCGTGGCTGTTTCGCGCCCTGCTCTTTTTCGTCATGCTCTGGTTTTTTGCCACGCGCCCGCTCGCCCGCCACGCTTCGCTGGAATATCTGACCCGTCTCCATCAAGAGAGCAGGGGCGCGACGCCTGCGCCAAACTGGCGCAACTGTTTCCGTCATTTCATGTGCTTTGCCGAAACCATCCTCGACAAAATGCTCGCCTTCGATCCGCGCTGCGAACCGCCCCCCTGTCAGATATCGGGCGCGGAGCATGTCCAGCCGCTATTCGACGCCGGACGCGGGGCGCTGATGATTACCGCCCACCTCGGCAATGTCGAGCTTTGCCGTCGGCTGGCGCGGAAACTTGTCAAGGCGCGCGTCACCGTGCTCATGCACATGCAGAATGCACAAGCCTTCAACCAGATTTTGCGGGCGTTAAACCCACGGATGGAAATCGACATCCTTCAGGTCGCCACTTTTGACATCGCCACCGCCGTACTGCTTTCCGAGCGTATCGAAGCAGGCGGTCTTGTCGTCATCGCGGGCGACCGGATTCCCCTCACGCCCGACAGCGCCACTCTTGCCCTGCCATTTTTGGGCGCGCCCGCGCGTTTTCCGCTTGGCCCTTACATTCTCGCCGCCGCGCTTGGCTGTCCGGTGCTGACCCTGTTTGGCGCCCGCGGCGCCGAGGGATTTACCATCACCATCCGCCCTCTGGCGGAACGCATCGTCCTGCCGCGCCGCGAGCGCCAGCAGGCCGTCGCGCCCTATCTCTCCGCTTACGTCGCGGCGCTGACCGAGGAATGCCGAAAAAATCCCCTGCAATGGTTTAACTTCTTCCCTTTCTGGCAAGCGCCAGCCCCATAAAATATGCGAAATCCTCAAAGCCGATGGCATAAAAGCGTGGAATTGCAGGTGCCGTTTCACGATCTCGACCCGCTGGAAATCTGCTGGCACGGGCATTATGTGCGCTACTTTGAACTGGCGCGCACCGCGCTGTTGCAGACCGTCGACTACGATTTTCCGCAAATGCGGGATTCCGGTTACGCCTGGCCGGTCATTGAATTGTTCATTCGTTACGCGCAGCCGCTTCTTTACCAACAGCGCGTCGAGGTCGAGGCGTATCTGATGGAATGGGAAAACCGGCTCAAAATTGAGTACCTGATCCGCGATGTCGAAAGCGGTCGCCGCCTGACCAGAGGGCATACCGTACAGGTGGCGGTGGACATGAGAACGCGGGAAATGTGTCTGGAAAGTCCCGCCGTATTACTTGAAAAACTGGGTGTGCAATGAAAAAAATCCTCTTGACGCTGTTCCTCTGTTTAAGCTTTAGCGCGGCGCACGCCGAAGACGTATTGCAGGAAGTTGAGCGGCAACTCATTCTGGAGCCGGTCGTGCGCGGCGAATTTGTGCAGACGAGGAGACTCGCGCAAATCAAAAAACCCCTCGTCTCCAATGGACGCTTTCTCGTCGCGCAAAATTACGGCGTCATCTGGGAGAACGTCAGCCCCATTCCGCAAACCACGCGCCTGACCCGCGACGAAATCGTGCAGACGGATGGCAAGGAAACGCTGATGAAACTCAACGCGGAAAAGGAACCGGTGGTCAGGATCATCAACGGTATTCTCTTTTCGGTATTTTCCGGCGACGTGGCGGCGCTGGCGCGGGTTTTTGATTACAGCGGCAAGGTGGAAGGCAAGGTCTGGCGACTTGACTTCACGCCCAAAGATAAAAATCTGGCGCGGCTGATCCGGGAATTACGGCTCGAAGGCGGGCGCGATGTTTCCAGCGTCGAACTGGAAAGCGCCGCCGGAGATGTGACGCGCATTGAATTCAAGGCGCAGACCTATGGCGACGCGCTTACGCCGGAAGAGCAAAACCGTTTCAAATGATTTTTCCTGTCCCCGGACTTTATCCATGGAGTTGATGATGAAAAAAGCGTACATACCCATTTTCTTTTCCGTTCTGCTTTCTGCCTGTACCTCGATTCAAGTGTCACCGATTGATGCTGCGCTTGACGTGCAGCATATCTGCATCCAGAACAACTCAAGAGTTCAGGTGGAAGATTTTGTTTCGGTGCTTGAGGAGGGGTTTGCCCGCCATGGCGTCACCACGGAACTATTTTCCAGCAAAAAACCGGAAGGTTGCGAATATGTGTTGACCTATACTGCCTTGCGTTCCTGGGACTTATCGCCCTATTTGAGCCATGCCGAGTTGAGAATCACCAAAAATAACCGCCGGGTTGCAGAGGCGACCTATCATCTTGAGGGCAAGGGCGGTCTGTCTCTGATGAAATGGGAAGGTACAAAAGCCAAAATGGATCCCGTTATCGACCAGTTATTTGGCAAAAAATAATGTGCCGTAATTACCCGGAAACCGTGTTTAACCGGAAAACAAAGCCGCTTTGAATTACTACGCCCGCACCCACCGCCTGCTGGCCTGGTTCTGGCTGCTCGCGATCCTGCTTGCCGCAAGTTTTTTGTTGCTGACGCGGACAACATGGCAAGGTCGTATTGATACCGATCTTCTGACCCTGCTGCCCACCGACGAACGTCGCCCCGCGCTGGAAGTGGCGCGAAAGGCGCTCGCAGCCCAAGGCGAGCGGCAGCTCGTGCTGCTGGTTTCCGCGCACGGCGAATCCCGCGACCAAAGCGTCGAATCGAACGAAACCGAACGCGATGCCGACACCCAAAAGGCGGCGGCGCGATTGCGCGAGACCTTGCATGAGCTTGTCCCCGACCTGTTGGTGCAGGATGATTTCGCCGCCTTCTCCGGCGATTTTTATCTGCCCTGCCGGCAGGGGTTCATCACCAACGCCGATCGCGACTGGCTTGATGTCGCTACGCCAGAGGCCGCGCGAAACCGCGCCCTGAATCTGGCTTACGCGTCGTTCGCGCCCAGCGATGTTTCCTGGGAATCCGACCCGTTCGGTTTTTTTGGCAACTGGCTGCAAAGTCTGGGCGAAGCCAGCCCGCTGCGGCCTTCCGGCGGCGTATTGATGGTCGAACACGCCGGAACCTCATACGCCGCGCTCATGTACGCCCTGCCGGATTCCGCCTTCGCTTCCGGCTTTCAGAAAAATCTGATGGCGGCGCTTGCGGCTGCAGAACAAAAACTACGCGCTGAATTCCCGACGGCGCGTTTGCTGCGCGCGGGCGTGGTACTCCACGCGGCAACGGCGACGCGGCAGGCGCAATCTGAAATGCGCCTGATCGGGTTGGGGTCGCTTCTGGGCACATTCTTCTTAATCGGGTTCGTCTTTCGGAGCGCCCGCGCCCTGCGCCTGATTATCGTCTCGCTCGTCTCCGGCGCGATTGCCGCGCTCATCGCCACCCTCTTGATGTTTGAACGCCTGCACCTGATGACGCTGGTGTTCGGCGCCAGTCTGATTGGCGTCGCGGTCGATTACGCCATACTCGTGTTCGCCCAGCATCTCGGCAATACGGAATCCGTATGGGCGCGCCACCGGCGGCTCTTGCCCACGCTCTCTATGGTGCTGCTGACGCCCGTGCTGGCCTACCTTGGGCTGGCGCTCACGCCTTTTCCCGGCTTGAAACAGATGGCGATCTTTGCCGTGTTCGGGATTTTTGGCGCGTGGATGAGCGTCACGCTGTTTTATCCCTATCTGCTGCCGGCAACCTTGCCGCTCCCCAAAAGCGCCGGAACCGTGGCGCGTTTGCTGCAAGGCTGGCCGTGCTGGCAAGGCTCCGGCAAAGCGTGGGGCATCGCGCTCTTTGCCCTCTTGATTCTGGGCGGCGGGCTTTCGCAACTGCGAAGCAACGACGATATTCGCAGCCTCTTTGTCGGCGACCCGAAACTGATGGCGGAACAGCGCGAAGTCTCCGAAATCATGCAACTTCCCAGTCCCGCGCAAATGTTCCTCGTGAGCGCCCCTGACCCGGAAACGCTGCTGCAACGGGAAGAAACGCTGATTACGCGCTTGCGCCCGCTGATTACGCGCTTGCGCCCGCTGATCGCAGCGGGAAAAATCAGCGGCTTTGAAGCCGTCAGCCGCTGGCTGCCCTCGGTGGCGCGACAACAGGAAGCGCGGGCGGCACAGGCGGTTTTAGAACCCACTTTGCGCCAACTCGAAAAAGAACTGGAACTCCCCGCCGGGTGGGCGCGAAAACCTTCCGCCGACTTTCAGCCGCTCACGCCGGAAATCTGGCTGGAGAACACTTCCAGCCAGCCTTTTCGCGCTTTATGGCTGGGCGAAACGGAGACTGGAAAATATTCCAGCATGGTGCTCCTGAAAGGTCTGGCTGACCCTGCAACCGCCGCGACGCTCTCGCAACTGGCAAGCGGAGACCCTCGCATTCCCGAAGTGGAATGGATCGACCAGACGCTTGAAATTTCCAGCCTGATGTCCCGCTACCGCGTCCTGCTCACCCAAACCCTGCTCGTCGCCTGCCTGCTTGCGCCGCTGCTGCTGTACCCCTTCTTTCGCCTTGATGTCTGGCGCATCGTCGCTCCCGTTCTGATCGCGGGATTCGCCACCCTTTCCGTCATGGGCTATCTGGGCATTCCCGTGCAACTTTTAAGCATTCTGGCGTTGCTGCTCACGCTGGGGATGGGCGTCGATTACGCCATTTTCCTGCAAGCGCGACAAACCCACGCCCACACGCTCCTGGCGACCACGCTCGCCGCCTCGCTCACCTTGCTCTCTTTCGGTCTGCTGGCCTTCTCCAGCACGCCGGCGCTCAAGGCGTTAGGGCTGACCGCCACGCTGGGGGTGACGCTTTCGTGGTTGTTGACGCCGGTGTTTTGTCAGCGGAAATGAATAATTTTCTTATGCGTCAGGGCTTGATTGGCAGATGGTTCCAAGTAACGTGAAATTTTGCCCGTGCTTTCTCTATAATGCCAGGAACTAACCGCGAGGTACGCTACTGTAGTGCTTCGTTCTTAAAATGACCTATAAAGTAATAACAGCTATCATGGAGTCTGACGAAACAGCGAGGAGAGTTCCAGTGCGAGTAGCGACCAAGATTGTGTTGACCGAGCCAGAGCGAAGCGAGTTGGACAAACTGATTCGCTCGCGGCTCACCAGCGTCAGACTGTCACAGCGAGCGCACATCGTGCTGTTGGCGGCGGAAGGGCTACAGAACAAGGCCATTGCCGAGCG
>JAISRR010000183.1 GCA_031273565.1 Zoogloeaceae bacterium
GCGGTTCAGCATGTCGGTGAACAGATTGAATCCGACCGCCTGCATATCGCCCGACTGGTGTTCGCCCAACACTTCGCCCGCGCCGCGAATTTCCAGGTCGTGCATGGCGAGATAAAAACCGGAACCCAGTTCTTCCATGGCCTGAATCGCTTCAAGGCGTTGCTTCGCCTGTTTGGACAGCGCCTTTTCATCCTGCACCAGCAGGTAGGCGTAAGCCTGATGGTGCGAGCGTCCGACGCGACCACGTAACTGGTGCAGTTGCGCCAACCCGAATTTTTCCGCCCGGTTGATGAGCATGGTATTGGCGTGGGGATTGTCAATGCCGGTTTCGATGATGGTGGTGCACAGCAGCAGGTTGGCGCGCTGGCCGATAAAATCGCGCATCACCCGTTCCAGTTCGCGCTCGCGCATCTGACCGTGACCGACGACGACGCGCGCTTCGGGCACGAGTTTTTCCAGTTTGTTCCGCATGTGTTCGATGGTGTCGACTTCGTTGTGCAGAAAATATACCTGTCCGCCGCGTTTCAGTTCCCGCAGCACCGCTTCGCGGATGACGCCATCAGAAAAATGGTTCACAAAGGTCTTGATGGCGAGGCGTTTTTGCGGCGCGGTGGCGATGACGGAAAAATCGCGCAGACCTTCCAGGCTCATGGCGAGCGTGCGCGGGATGGGCGTGGCGGTCAGCGCGAGCACATCCACCTCGGCGCGCAATGCCTTCAACGCCTCTTTCTGGCGCACGCCAAAGCGGTGTTCCTCGTCGATGATGACCAGCCCCAGACGGGCGAATTTCAGGTCTCCGGCGATGAGTTTGTGGGTGCCGATGACGATGTCGACCTTGCCTTCGGCGAGTTCCCGCAAGGTCTGGGCACTCTCTTTGGCGCTCTTGAAGCGGGAAAGTTCCGCAATTTTGATGGGCCAGTCGGCGAAGCGGTCGGAAAAAGTCTGGTAATGTTGTTCGCAGAGCAGGGTGGTCGGACAGAGCACCGCGACCTGCCGTCCGCCCGCTACGGCGCAGAACGCCGCCCTGAGCGCCACTTCCGTTTTGCCGAAACCCACGTCGCCGCAAACCAGCCTGTCCATCGGCTTGCCGGATTTCATGTCTGCCATGACCGCAGTGATGGCGCTGGTCTGATCCGGCGTTTCTTCAAAGCCAAACCCGTCGGCAAAGGCGGCGTAATCCGGTTCGCCGAATTCAAAGGCGTGCCCCTCGCGGGCGGCGCGGCGGGCATAGAGCGCCAGCAATTCGGCGGCGGTGTCGCGCGCCTGCATGGCGGCCTTCCTGCGCGCCTTTTCCCATTGCCCGGAACCCAGCGTGTGCAGGGGGGCTGCGTCCGGGTCAGCGCCGGAATAGCGGGAAATAACGTGTAATTGAGAAACCGGCACGAACAGCTTGGCTTCGTTGGCGTAGTGGAGTTCGAGAAATTCCCGTTCGCCATCGCCCAGATCCATGTAGGCGAGACCCATGTAGCGGCCGATGCCGTGCGATTCGTGCACCACCGGGTCGCCGACCTTGAGTTCGGTCAGGTCTTTCAGCCAGTTGTCGAGGCTGGTTTTTTGCCGACGCGCCTGCTGACGGGTGCGGGGACGGTCGGCGTACAACTCGGTTTCAGTCAGAAGCGCGAAATCATCAGCAAGTCGCAAGCCTGCCTGCAAGGGAGCTGCGCCCAGGGCAAAACGGAGATTGCCTGCAAAAAACGCCGCAGCATCCGGAACCTGCTCTGGACGCAAGCCATGTTCGGCGAACATCTGGGCGATGGTTTCGCGGCGACCGGCGGATTCCGCCAGCACCAGCGTCCGACCGGGAAAATCAGCGAGAAACGTCTTTAACGCCGCGAGCGGATCGTTGGCGCGACGGTCGATGGCAACCTGGGCGATGGGCATTTCGGGCGGGGTGAGCGGGGCGGAAAGCTGAATGCGTCCACAGGTTTTGGCGGCGAGAAAAAAGGCTTCATCGGACAAAAACAAATCCTGCGGCGGCAACAAGGGGCGTTGCGGGTCGCCGCGCAGGAGTTCATAGCGCGAACGCGCATCCCGCCAGAACGCGGCGAGCGCGCCCGCCACATCGCCATGCGTGACCATCAGGGCATCGGGCGGCAGATAATCGAAGAGCGTCGCCGTATTCTCGAAAAACAACGGCAGGTAATATTCGATGCCCGCGCTGGCGATGCCGGCAGAAATATCCTTGTAAATCCGGCTTTTGCCTGGTTCGCCCTCGAACTGTTCGCGGAATTTCCGGCGGAAGGCGCTGCGCGCCTTGTCGTCCATGGGAAATTCATGCGCGGGCAACAGCCGGATTTCCGGGATCGGGTAGAGCGTGCGCTGATTCTCCGGGTCGAAGGCGCGAATGGAGTCAATTTCGTCGTCGAACAGGTCAATCCGGTACGGCAGCGCCGACCCCATCGGATAGAGATCAATCAGCGAACCGCGAATCGCGTATTCGCCGGGCGCGGTCACCTGGGTGACATGCGCGTAGCCCGCCAGCGTCAGGCGGGTACGAAACCGCTCGGCGTCGAGCTTTTCGCCTTTGGAAAGCAGAAAAGCGTAAGCCGCCAGAAAAGCCGGTGGCGCCAGCCGGTAAGCGGCCGTGGCGGCAGGTGCGACGAGTATCTGACAGTTGCCCTGCGACACCGCCCACAAGGTCGCCAGCCGTTCGGAAACCAGATCCTGATGCGGCGAAAAATGGTCGTAAGGCAGGGTTTCCCAGTCCGGCAGCAGATGCGCTTTCAATTCCGGGGCGAACCAGCGCATTTCGTCCAACAGGCGCCGCGCGTCCTGCGCGTTGCTGGTCATCACGACGAACAGCGGTTTTTTCTCTTCTCTCGTCCAGGCTTGCCGCACCGCTGCCGCCAGTAAAAACGCGTCGTGACAACCGGGGCCGACCGGCCAATCCAGTTTGTGTCCGGCGGCAGGGAGGGGAAGCTTGGAACAGGAGAGGGGGGATGTCACGGTAATCAGGCGGGTAGAAAAACCCCGTATTATAGCGGTCGGTATTTTGGGATGTGCAGCGCCTGGTCGGTGGTCTTCCGTCAGGGCAATCGCACACGCAGATGTCGTCAGCTTTTGAGGAAACGCGTTGGCCATCAGCGGTTGATGAGGTGGCAGTATCGTTTGCGGTGCTTCACGCCAAAAAATCGAACGCGTCGACCAACGGCGCGAATGCCTTCTGGGAGCGCGGCGGCTCACTGCCCCGCTTCATCCATGAACCATGCGGGGCTGGTGCCCGCGCTCCCGGAATCGCAGCCTGAGCGGGTTCAGGTAGGGCGCTTTCTCCGAAAGCGCCGCAGGTTAAACAAACGGCGGTTTCGGAGAAACCGCCCTACCTTGCGCCGCAGGTCAACGATGGCGGTATCGTAGATCCCGCCCTACCTGCCGTCATTCCCTTGCAGGGGAATGACGGTGTTTGCGGTCAGGGCCTCGGAGTCAGTCAAATGCGATTGCCCTGGGTCGGTGGTCTTCCGTCTCCTGATTTCCCTTTCGCTTTTTGATCTGCTAGAATCGTCCGTTCTCTGCGCTCAAGGCGTCGGGGTTTTTGCCGGGGACATGGTGTTTCCGGGATCATTGTCTGGCGTTGGCTCTATCAAACCGGGGCTGCGCCGTTTTTGGAAAGCGAGTTTGAAATGTCTGTCACCACCGAACAAAAGGCGCAGGTTGTCGCCGATTTCCAGCGCGCCAAGGGCGATACCGGCTCTTCTGAAGTGCAGGTCGCGCTTCTGACCGCCCGTATCAACGACCTGACCGGGCACTTCAAGGAACACAAAAAGGATCACCACTCCCGGCGCGGTCTGTTGCGTATGGTGAGTCAACGCCGCAAGCTGCTGGACTATCTGAAGGGCAAGGATCTGAACAGCTATCGTAGTCTGATCGAACGTCTGGGTTTGCGTAAGTAATGGCAACAGGCGTCGGTTGCGGCGGCGCGCGTCGCTGTCCGCGATAGCGGTTGCAAGGAGCGGTCTGCCTTGGTCGGCAGCCCGCTCTTTTTGTTTGGGCGTCGGTGTAGATTTGCCGCGCCAATGTTGCAGTACTGTGTTGAGTTGAGAAAGAGGAAAGCAAACTATGTTTAATGTCGTGAAAAAAACCTTCGCCTATGGCGATCATCAAGTAACGCTGGAAACCGGGGAAATTGCCCGGCAAGCTTCTGGCGCGGTGCTGGTGAGCATGGATGAAACCGTGGTGCTGGTCACCGTGGTTGCCGCCAGAGACGCCAAGCCGGGTCAGGATTTCTTCCCCCTGACCGTCGATTATCAGGAAAAATTCTATGCCGCCGGTCGCATTCCCGGCGGTTTTTTCAAGCGTGAAGGGCGTCCTTCAGAGAAGGAAACGCTGACCTCCCGCCTGATCGACCGTCCCCTCCGTCCCCTGTTTCCCGATGGGTTTTATAACGAAGTTCAGGTCGTGGCGACGGTGCTTTCCCTGAACCCGGAAATTGACGCGGATATTCCCGCCCTGATCGGCGCTTCCGCCGCGCTGGCGATTTCCGGCGTGCCGTTCAACGGCCCCATTGGCGCAGCCCGCGTGGGTTATATCAATGGTCAATACGTGCTCTGCCCGACGCTTTCTCAGGTGAAGGAAAGTCAGCTTGATCTGGTCGTGGCGGGCACCGAAACTGCCGTGCTGATGGTGGAATCCGAAGCGCAGGAACTGTCTGAAGAAGTCATGCTGGGCGCGGTGGTGTTCGGTCACGAACAAATGCAGGCGGCGATCAACGCCATTAACGAACTGGTGGAAGAGGGCGGCAAGCCGGAATGGGAATGGCAGGCGCCCGCCAAAAACGAGGCGCTGATCGAGCGTGTCAAAACCCTCGCCCAGACCCGGCTGGAAGAAGCCTACAACATCACGGTCAAATCGGAACGCAGCCAGCAGATCAAGAAGATTCTGGCGGAAGTCACTGCCGAATTGTGTCATCCAGGCAAGGGCGAAGAGGCTGCGGACAGTGGGCATGTGTACCTGATTTTCCTCGACCTTGAAGCCGCCATCGTGCGCGGTCGCATCCTTTCCGGCGCGCCGCGCATCGACGGGCGCGATACCCGCACCGTGCGTCCCATCAGCATCCGTACCGGCGTGTTGCCGCGTACCCACGGTTCCGCCTTGTTCACCCGTGGCGAAACCCAAGGGCTGGTCATCGCCACGCTGGGCACCAACCGCGACGAGCAGATCATCGACGCGCTCGCCGGTGAATACCGCGACCGTTTCATGCTGCATTACAACATGCCTCCGTTTGCTACCGGCGAATGTGGTCGCGTCGGTTCGCCCAAGCGACGCGAAATCGGGCACGGTCGGCTCGCCAAGCGTGCTTTGCTGGCCGTATTGCCCAAGCCGGAAGATTTTTCCTATTCCATGCGCGTGGTTTCCGAAATCACCGAATCCAACGGTTCTTCCTCGATGGCTTCCGTCTGCGGCGGTTCATTGGCGTTGATGGATGCAGGCGTGCCGCTGAAATCCCACGTCGCGGGTATCGCCATGGGGTTAATCAAGGAAGGCAACCGTTTCGCGGTGCTGACGGACATCCTGGGCGACGAAGATCATCTGGGCGACATGGATTTCAAGGTGGCAGGGACGCGAAATGGTATTTCCGCCCTGCAAATGGACATCAAGATTCAGGGGATTACCCGAGAAATCATGAAAATCGCCCTGGCGCAGGCCAATGAAGCCCGGATGCACATCCTGGGGTTGATGGAAAACTCGGTTTCCGGCCATCGTGAAAAAATGTCCGCTTACGCGCCGCGTCTTTACACCTTCAAGATCAATCCGGAAAAAATCCGTGACGTGATCGGCAAGGGCGGCGCGGTTATCCGCGCGCTGACCGAAGAAACCGGCACCACCATCGACATCACCGATGATGGCACAATCACCATTGCCGCCACCAGTGGCGAAGCTGCCGCCGAGGCGCGCGCGCGCATCGACCTCATTACGGCGGAAGTGGAAATCGGCAAGATTTACGAAGGCAGCGTGCAGAAGATTCTCGAATTCGGCGCGTTCGTGAACCTTCTGCCGGGCAAGGATGGTCTCCTGCACATCTCCCAGATCGCGCAGGAACGGGTGAACAAGGTCGAGGACTACCTGAAGGAAGGCCAGATCGTGCGGGTAAAAGTGCTGGAAGTCGACGACCGTGGCCGGGTGAAACTTTCCATGAAGGCGCTGCTCGCCGAGGAACCCGCTGCGCAGGAACAGCAGACGCAACAGCAGTAAGGTTTTGCCACCCTTCGGCGGCGCAGTGCGCCGGAGGGAACTGTAAACAGAAAGGACGCCTGGGCGTCCTTTCTCATTTGGCCCCTGTCGGGCAACAAAAAAAGAGGCGCTTACTTCGCCATCTGTTTTTCTTTCAGTTCATCCAGCGTCTTGCAGTCGATGCAAAGCGTGGCGGTGGGGCGGGCTTCCAGGCGCTTGATGCCGATTTCCACGC
>JAISRR010000039.1 GCA_031273565.1 Zoogloeaceae bacterium
GATTCACGCTTCCGTCGCCGACCTGCTGGCCGACCCGGCCTCGGCCATTCTGGAGATTGACCGCAAGGTGGCCGAAACCATTCGTTCCGACCGCTTCCCCAAACAACATTTTCGCAACACTCCGTTGGCAGGGAGCCTGATTCCCTGGATTGATGTGCCGGTGGAATACGGCCAATCCAAGGAAGAATGGAAGGGCGGCGCGGAATGCAACAAGATTCTGGGCCATCCGCCGTTCCGCGCTGCGGGCAGCATTCCCATCGACGGCCTGTGCGTGCGCATCGGCGCGATGCGCTGCCATTCGCAGGCGCTGACCATCAAACTGAAAAAAGATGTGCCGCTCGATGAAATCGCCGACATGCTGGCCAAAGCCAACCCCTGGGCGAAGGTCGTGCCCAACGAACGTGAGCTTTCCGAGCGCGAATTGACGCCCGCCGCCGTCACCGGCACGCTGTCCGTACCCGTCGGGCGGCTGCACAAAATGGCGATGGGGCCGGAATATCTGGCGGCTTTCACCTGCGGCGATCAGCTTTTGTGGGGGGCTGCGGAACCGATCCGGCGCATGCTGGATATTCTGTTAGCGGCATAAACCTCCTCGTGGCAAGGAGAGATATGCATCCTGACCAGGAAAAAACGGGGAGTGTCGCAAAAATAGCAATGTTTTTGCAGGTTTTTTCCTTCTCAGGATAGCTAAGTGAAATGCGGCTATGCTAAACTATTCAGAAGAAAGATTAGCTTGCGCGTCTAAGTACATGATGTTATTTTAAAAAACCGATTCTGCAACACATCCTGTAATGCAGAATGGCAACGTCTGAGGGTGGCTCCGTGAACAAAAAATACGCACTGCTTGGCAAACAACACATCGCAGCTCTGGCTGTGGTTTCTGGTTTGGCGTTGGCGCCCATTGGGGTGAATGCCGCAGGGATGGGGGGGATTACCGTTCATTCCATGTTGGGGCAACCCTTGCGCGCCGAGGTCAGGATTACCGCTTCGTCGGAAGAGTTGTCCGGCATGGTGGCGCGTCTGGCCACCAGAGAGAGCTTTACGCAAACGGGGGTGCCCTACGCGCCCGCCTTGTCCGGTTTGCGCTTTGCTCTGGAAAAGGCTGCGGGCGGCGCTATCGTCCGGATTACGTCCGATCAGCCCATCAACGATCCTTATCTGGACTTCCTCGTCGAATTGAGTTGGCCATCGGGTCGGTTGACGCGCGGCTATACGGTCTTGCTGGATCCGCCCGAAGTGGCGGCGCAGGCGCTGTACCGACAGGCCACAGTTGCCGGTACGACGCCGGGCGGCAAGGCGGATTCTGCGTCCACGCCTGCAAGCGCGGGTACGGGCGAAACTACGGGCACGGGCGAAGCTACGGGTACGGGCGAAACTGTCGGTGAGCACGAGGTGAAAGCGGGGGAAACCCTGGGGCGCATCGCGCGCGCCAACCTGCCTGCCGGAGTGACGATGGAACAAATGCTGGTGGCGCTGTACCAGACTAACCCCGATGCCTTCGTGGGCAACAACATGAACCGCCTGCGGCGCGGCGCCGTGCTGAAAATTCCCGGTGCGGCCGATGTTGCCGCCATTCCCCAATCCGAGGCGAAACGGGTGTATCGCACGCAATCGGCTTCCTGGCGCAGTTACCAGAGCAAACTGGCGTCAGCGGCAGGCAGCAGCGCCGGATCGGGTGGCGGTCGCTCCGTTTCCGGTCAGGTGGGGGCGCGCGTGGAAGCAACTTTGCCGCTCACCGAGCAGGGCGACAAGGTAAGGGTTTCCCGCAGCAATCAGAGCGCGGGCAAGTCGGGGGTGTCGGAAGAAGACCTGATCGCCAGCGACCGTGAACTGAAAGAATCCATAGCCAAATTGAACGAGCTGGAAAAGCTCGTGGCGAATCTGAGGGAACTTGTGAGCCAGAAGGACGCGAGCATTCGCAAGTCACAACAGGAATTGGACAGCCTCCCTTCGCCGGACGCCAAGCCGAATCAATCGGGTAAGCGCAGTCAGGCGATTGATGCGGGAGTTAAAACTTCTTCGATAGCAGCGTACAAGGTGACAGCGTGAAGAAAAATCACTTTTCTCCGAGCAAGTGTTGCGTCATGGCTGCGGTCATGGCATCTGGTTTATTGTTGGCCCCGATGGCGGTCGATGCGGCGGGACTGGGCGATATTACTGTCCATTCCCAGTTGGGGCAACCCCTGCGCGCTGAAGTGCGCGTAACGGCGACGAGTGACGAGCTGACGGGCATGGTGGCGCATCTGGCGTCGCAGAATGCTTACCAGCAATCCGGTGCCCGTTACCTGCCTGTAGCGCGTCAGTTGCGCTTCACGCTGGAAAAGGCGGCGGGAGGGGCGGTCATCAAGGTGACTTCGGAGAAGCCGATCAACGACCCTTTCATGGATTTCATGCTGGAACTGAGTTGGCCTGCCGGTCGGCTGACGCGGGAATACACCTTCCTGATTGACCCGCAGGATCTGCAGGTCAAGTCATCCGGCGTTGCGCCAACGCCGCCTAAAGCGGTTGGGGCGGCGCCTTCTGCCGCAGCGCCGATCGCTGCTCCGCAAGCGAACAGAGCCGCAGCAGCGGGGGAGCATGTGGTCAAACCCGGCGAAACCCTGTACCGCATCGCGGCGGAAAACCTGCCCGTCGGGGTGACGCTGGAGCAAATGCAGGTCGCGCTGTACCGGAATAATCCCGGAGCCTTTGACGGCAGCATTTCCCGCCTGCGCGCGGGTTCTGTGTTGAAGATTCCCGCGCAGGCTGATGTGATCTCCATTTCCCGGAATGAAGCTCAAAAAGCGCTCGGGGCACCGAGCGCCGCTTCCTCCGGCACGAGCAATGCTGGCGGATCAGGCAAAGGCGGCGCCAGCGTCGCCGCATCCAGCCGCCAGGCGGTAAAGCCGAACGCTTCAACGGAAAAAGAACTGGCTGACCGCAAAAAAAACATTGATGAATTCAATAATCGCGTCAATAACCTGAAACAGGAAGTCGACACGTTGCAGGAGCAGGTAAAAAGTAAAGACGAAGAACTTGCAAGAATCGAAAAGCTGAAAGCAGAAAAAAAGGCTGCGCTTGAGACGGCGGCGGCAGCGCAACCGACAGTAAAAACGCCTGAAGTCGTCGCGCCGCCCGAAGTCTCGTCGTCGCCGCCTGTCGGGAATGAAGAAACTCCGGTGGTTCCTGGTGATTCGCCTGCTGGTGAAATAATTGCCAATACTTCGCCTGAAGATGAAATTTCGGGCGAAGAGCCGAAAACAGTGAGTGAGCCGCCGCCTGTTCCGACACTGCCGCCATCCGCCAGATCGCCCGTGCAACTGGATACGCAGGAACCCGAAGAAGAGAGTGGGGGGGGGCTGATCTGGATTCTGGGAGGGGCAGGCGCATTGGTCGTATTACTGCTGGGCTTCCTGTTCCTGCGTCGGCGTGGCGGGGATGATGGCGATACCTTGTCAGCGACATCCATCGCCGCATCAAACATCGAACCGTTTTCTGCAAGTTTTTCGACCAAGGGGCCGACTTCAGTTTTCCAGAATGCGGGTGGACAAAGCGTAGATACCAGTAATACTACCGCGCCACCAGTTTCGGAATTCAGTCAGGCAGGCTTGGGCGCGATTGATACGGATGAAGTCGATCCAGTCGCGGAAGCCGATGTGTACATGGCTTACGGGCGTGACGGGCAGGCCGAGGAAATTCTGCTGGATGCCCTGCAAAAAGACCCGCACCGTCTCGCGATTCCCGTCAAACTTCTGGAAGTTTACGCGAGCCGCAAGAACGTCAAGGATTTTGAAACCCTGGCCACTGAGCTTTATACGCAGACAGGCGGCAAGGGCGCGGAATGGGAAAAAGTTCTGTCTCTGGGCAGCGCGCTTGATCCTTCCAATCCGCTGTATGGCGGTTCAGGAGGCAAGGGTACAGCAGGTGCGGCTGCTCCCTCATCGCTGGAATCGGAAGCTGCCATCTCCTCTTTGCTGGAGCAGGATGCGGAACCACCCGAATTCGATTTTCTGACGACTTCGCTCGCGGAGTCGGCGCAGCCGCAGCCGGATGTGCCTGATGACTCCGGCGTGTTCTCTTTTGCCCTGGAATCATCGAATCCAGCGTCCCCGCCTGAAGCGGCGTCTTCGCCTGTTGAAGTTGCGGCCCCGGAGGAAGATGATCCCCTGCTCTCCTTGTTGCAAGAGGAAGCGGTCACTGGCGCGGAAGATGATCGGGAACTTCTGGGCGGGGAAACCGAAGTCGTTTCGTCTGTCACCGAAAACAGGACAGCGCCCCCGGATTTTGATTTTGACATAGAGAAATCTGAACCGATACCCGCTCCGAGAACGGCTCCAACCCCGTCGCCGGAGTCTGCTCCTGCACAACAGGAACCGAGCACGATTTCCCAGGCGATACTTGATTTCGACCTGGGTGGCGACAGCAGGGCGCCAGCTTCCGCTTCCGAGCAGCCTTATGATGTACCGGAAGATAACATCGCCGCGACAGATAGTGACATTGCCACGACAGTCGTGAATCCTGACGCGATTTTGTCGGATACCACCGATTCAGGAGGCGAAAAAAAGCAAGCCGCAAACGAAAATCTGGTCGATTTTGAACTGGAAATTCCGGATGTCGTTACGCCGCATGCGGTTGCACAAGATGAAATGGACAGCGACGAAATGGCGGCCACATCCATCATGAGCATTGAGCCGGATGACGACATGGAATTCGATGTGCATCTGACCGAATCTACCGTGTTGGGCAGTCCCAGCGGCACCACCAGTTTTGGACTTTCCGGCATCAACCTCGAACTGGGCGCCAATGCCGCGCCAGCGCCGACCCCGGCGGCGGAACCCGAACCGCTGGCCGCTGACCTGGACGAAATTGAATCGGACGAAGGGGGCGCAATTTCGGATTCGCGCCGTGACGAAGTCAACACCAAGCTTGATCTGGCCAAAGCCTATGAAGAAATGGGTGATCTGGAAGGCGCGCGTGAACTGCTGGGCGAAGTCGTGGGTGAGGGTGCTCCCGACCAGATTGCCGAAGCGCAGACCATGCTGACTCGCCTGAACGTCTGACCTCTGTCTTCCGGCGGTAGTTGGCCGCCTCATCATCCGCCCCTCGCCAAACACGAGGGGCGTTTTTTCAGGATTTTTCGATGTCGCCTGCCACCTCCATGACCGCCTTTCCCTTTCTGCATCCCGCTGCCCGCATTCTGTTCTGGCTCCTGTTGGCGGTCTTTCTGCAAGTGGTGACCTTGCCGACGCTAACGCTTGCCGGCGTCTGCCTGCTGCTGGCAGGTGAGAAAACACGCCAACATTGGTGGCGGCTTTTTCTGCGTACCCGCGTGTTGCTACTCGTTCTTTTTCTGGTTTTCGCTTACGGCGTGCCGGGTGAAAATCCAGGCGGCATGGTCTGGTTGCCGACGTTCGAAGGCATGGCGGAAACGTCTTTGCATGTCCTGCGCCTCGTCGTGTTTTTGGGTTTGCTCGCGTGGCTGCTCGCTCCCCTGTCGCATCAGGCGCTGATGGGCGGGTTGTGGTTTCTGCTCCAGCCTTGCCGCCATTTGGGTCTGCCGGTGGATAAAAGCGTGGTGCGTCTCTCGCTGGTGCTCGAATACATGGAAAACCTGCCCGCGCAAAGCTGGCGGCAATGGCTGACGCCAACCGATACACCGCAGGAACCCGCGCCGGTGTGCGTCAGTTTGCCGCTCTGGAATGGAAGGGATGGATTGGCGCTGGTGTTCGCCATCCTGTTACTCGCAGCGGGAGCCTTGTTGTGACGCGCATTGCCCTGGGGTTGGAATACGATGGGCGTGCCTTTTACGGCTGGCAACGACAGAAAAATCTGCCCAGCGTGCAAGAGGCGCTGGAAAACGCGCTGATGCAGATTGCCGATCACCCGCTTGCGGTGTTCTGCGCAGGCCGCACCGATGCCGGTGTGCACGCCAGCGCCCAGGTCGCGCATTTCGACACCTCGGCGTATCGGCCTTTGAATGCCTGGGTGCGCGGCGTCAATGCGCTGTTGCCATCCGCTGTGGCGGTGCGCTGGGCGAAAGAAGTGGATGAGCGATTTCACGCCCGTTACTCGGCCTGTCGCCGCCGTTATCGCTACCTGCTCCTGAATCGTCCGCAACGTCCTGGTTTGCTGGCGGGCAGGGTGGGGTGGCTGCACTGGCCGTTGAAACTGGACGTTATGCGCGAGGCGGCGCAATGCCTGTTGGGGGAACACGATTTTTCCGCTTTTCGGGCGGCGGAATGCCAGGCCAAAAGCCCTGTCAAACGGCTGACCCAGGCCGAAATACAACAGGAAAGGCATGCAATGGGCAATGTTTTTGCCTTCGATTTCGAGGCCAGCGCCTTTTTGCATCACATGGTGCGTAATCTGGTCGGTTCGCTGCTCTATGTCGGCAAAGGCGCATGGTCGCCGGAATATCTGCGTGTTGTGCTGGAAAGCCGCAATCGCGCGCTGGCCGCGCCTACTTTTTCGCCGGACGGCCTGTATTTTCAGGGGCCGGTTTACGATTCTGCCCTGGGTATTCCGGAAATTGTTGCGCAAATGCCTGACGCTGCGCTTTTTCCTGTATAATCACGCGCTTTCGTCCCGCAGACGAAACTGAATTTATGGGCAAGCGACGCTGCCCGGCCGGAAGGAGGTGATTGAATGCCAAGCATTCGCGTCAAGGAAAATGAACCTTTTGAAGTAGCAATCCGCCGTTTCAAACGCGCAGTTGAAAAAACCGGTCTGCTGACCGAGTTGCGCGCGCGTGAGTTTTACGAAAAGCCTACCGCCGAAAGAAAACGCAAGGCCGCCGCTGCCGTCAAGCGCCATCACAAGCGCCTGCGCAGCATGACCCTGCCGCCGAAACTGTACTGATTACGGTTTATGCCAAGCGCGAAGCCGCCCGTCGTTTGACAGGCGGCTTTTTGCGTTTTTTCGTCGTTTTTGTCGTAGCAATGATTTTTTGGAGTGAACCATGAGTCTGAGATCCCGCATTCAGGATGATATGAAAACGGCCCTGAAAGCCAAAGAAACCGTGCGCCTGGGGGCCATCCGCATGTTGATGGCGGCCATGCGGCAGAAAGAAGTGGATGAACGCATCGAACTCGATGATGCGGGCATTGCCGCCGTGCTCGATAAAATGATTAAACAACGGAAAGACAGCCTGAGCCAGTTTACGGCGGCGGGACGCATGGATCTGGCCGACAAGGAAAGCGCTGAAATCGAGACCCTGAACGCCTACCTGCCGGAAAAGCTGGATGAGGCGACGATTACCGCCGCCATCGACGCGGCCATTGCCGCTACCGGAGCCGCCAAAGCCGCCGACATGGGCAAGCTGATGGCTGTCCTGAAACCGCAACTGACGGGCAAGGCCGATATGGGGCTGGTTTCGAAACTGGTCAAGGCGCGTCTGGGTTGATTCTGCATCTGGTTTGCCTTCGACATGATTCCTGATTCTTTCATCCAGGATGTGCTCGCCCGGGTCGATATCGTCGAACTGATCGACAAGCACGTGCATCTCAAGAAGGCCGGAGCCAATTACGCGGCCTGCTGCCCGTTTCATAACGAAAAAACGCCTTCCTTCACCGTCAGCCCGACGAAGCAGTTTTATCACTGCTTCGGTTGCGGCGCGCATGGCACGGCCATCGGGTTTTTGATGGAATATCAAGGGCTTGGGTTTGTAGAGGCGGTCAGGGAACTGGCGGCTTCGGTGGGGATGCAGGTTCCAGAAGAACGTTTCGATAAAGGTGTGGCGGGGCAGGGCGCGCAATTCGGGCGTTTGCGACAATTGAGCGAGCGCATGGCGCAGGCCAGGGGTTTTTACAAGGAAGCGCTGAAAAAAAGCGAAAAGGCGGTTGCCTACCTGAAAGAGCGGGGCTTGAGCGGCGAAGTCGCGGCGCGTTTTGGCATCGGTTATGCGCCGGAAGGCTGGCAGTCATTGCAGGCGGTCTTTCCCGATGATTACAACGGGCCGGAGATGCTGGCGACGGGGCTGGTGCTGGAAAACGAAGCCGGACGGCGCTACGACCGTTTCCGTGACCGCATCATGTTTCCCATTGTGAACGCCAAAGGCGAGGTGATCGGCTTTGGCGGGCGCGTGTTGGGGCAGGGCGAGCCAAAATATCTGAATTCACCGGAAACGCCGCTGTTTGAAAAGGGGCACGAACTGTTCGGTTTGCCGCAGGCGCGGCAGGCGCTCCGGGAAGAAAACTGCGCCATTGTGGTGGAAGGCTACATGGATGTCGTGGCGCTGTCGCAACATGGAGTCGGCAACGCCGTTGCCACGCTGGGTACGGCGACCACGCCCGCGCATGTGCAAAAACTGTTGCGGCAGGTTGATCGCATCGTGTTCTGTTTCGACGGTGACGCCGCCGGACGCAAGGCCGCCTGGCGGGCGCTGGAAAACGCGCTGGAAAGCCTGCCGGACAATAAATTGATTGCTTTTGCCTTTCTGCCGGAGCCGGAAGACCCCGACAGTTTTATCCGCGCACGGGGCAAGGACGCCTTTTGTCGATTGATTGGAGCGGCCACGCCGCTGTCCGATTTCCTGTTGCGTGAATTGGGGACGCGCTGCGATTTGACGACTTCGGAAGGCAAGGCGCATCTGGTTTCCGAGGCGAAGCCCCTGCTGACCCGTCTGGCGACGCCGCTGTTGCGTTTGCAACTGGTCAAACGGCTGGCGGAAGCCAGCGGCTTTTCGCAGACGGAGGTGGAGCGTCTTTGCGGCATTCGCAGTTACGCGACGCCCGCCCCGCCGAAAGCGCCGCGTCGCGCGCCATCGCTGGCCCGTATTTTGCTGCGCCTGGTGTTGCAAAAACCGGCACGCGCGGCAGAAGTGCCGCTCGAACAATTACCCGTCAGCGCGGAGCGCAGGATGCTGGAAACCATCGCCCGGAGTCTTGCCTCGCTGCCGCCTGAACCCGGTTACGCGCAACTGCGCGAACAGTTGCGCGGCGATGTACAGGAACGCGAACTTGACGCGCTGGCGGGAGAACTCATCAGCATGAATCTGGACGCGACAGCAGAAGCGTCCGACGCAGAATTCAAGGCGGCGATCGCGCAATTACAGCTTGCCGATCACAAGGCGGAATTCGTGCGCTTGCAGGCGCAGGCGCGGCAATTCGGCGTGATGGGTCTGAGCGGGGAAGAGAAGGAACGCTACCTGGCGCTTCTGACCCGAAAAAAAAGTCCTGAAGTGTGATATAATCTTCAGTTTCCCTGATTTCGTCATCAGTAGATAAAGCAGGTCGTTATGGCTAAAGACAAAAGCAAAGAAACCGCGAAAACACCCTCCAAGGCTCGCGTAAGCAAGGCCAGGGAGAAAGCAGCCGAAAAGATTCTCAATGTCGGGAACGCTGTCGCCCAGCCGGTCATTGATGTTGAAATGCGTAAAATGCGGCTCAAGGTATTGATTAAACTGGGCAAGGAGCGCGGCTATCTGACCTATGCCGAGATCAACGATCACCTGCCCGATGATGTGGTCGACGCCGAGCAGATCGAATCCATCATCAGCACGTTCAGTGACATGGGCATCAAGGTGTTTGACGAAGCGCCCGCCGCTGAAGACATGTTGATGTCCGACGCGCCCGCCGCCACGAGTGACGACGAGGAAGTGGAAGAAGAAGCCGAACAGGCGCTGTCCACCGTCGATTCCGAATTTGGTCGCACCACTGATCCGGTGCGGATGTACATGCGCGAAATGGGTTCCGTGGAGTTGCTCACGCGCGAAGGCGAAATCGAAATCGCCAAGCGGATCGAAGAGGGCCTGAAACATATGGTGCAGGCCATTTCCGCCTGTCCCAGCACCATCGCCGAAATTCTGGAAATGGCGGAGAAGGTGGAAAGAGACGAAGTTCGCATTGATGAACTGGTCGATGGCCTCGTCGATCCCAACGCGCCCACAGAAGAAGCGAAGCAGGCTGCCGAGGAAGTCGAGGATGAGAGCGTCGAAGCCGAGGAAGACGAGGATGCCGATGAAGAATCAGACGAAGACGCCGAAAGCCGTGCCGCTTCCGCCTCGCTTGCCCAACTGAAGGTTGACGCGCTGGCGCATTTCGCCACGATTCGCGCGGATTACACCAGGATGTTGAAAGCCTTGCACAGCAAGGGTTCGCAGCACAAGACCTACCTCAAGCTGCAACAGCAGATCAGCGACGAACTGTTTTACATTCGTTTCACTTCCCGCACCATTGAACGTTTTTGCGACAGTGTACGCAGCATGGTGGAAGGCGTACGCGAATCCGAGCGCAGCATCCAGCGCATCTGCGTCGATCGGGTGCGTATGCCGCGTACCCACTTCATCAGGAGTTTTCCCGGCAACGAAACCAATCTGGAGTGGGTGGACAAAGAAATCGAGACCGCGCCCAAAGGACTCAAGAGCTACGCTGCCATTCTGGGCCGTAACGCGCCCAATATCCGCGAGGAGCAGCAAAAACTCATCGACCTGCAAAACCGTCTGGGGCTTTCCCTGAAGGAACTCAAGGACATCTACAAGCAGATGAGCAGCGGCGAAGCCAAGGCGCGTCGCGCCAAGCGCGAGATGACTGAAGCCAACTTGCGGCTCGTCATTTCCATCGCCAAGAAATACACCAATCGCGGCCTGCAGTTCCTTGATCTGATTCAGGAAGGCAACATCGGTTTGATGAAGGCGGTGGATAAATTTGAATACCGGCGGGGCTACAAATTCTCCACCTACGCGACCTGGTGGATACGTCAGGCCATTACCCGCTCGATTGCCGATCAGGCGCGCACCATCCGCATCCCGGTGCATATGATCGAAACCATCAATAAAATGAACCGCATCAGTCGCCAGATTTTGCAGGAAACCGGTCTGGAACCTGACCCGGCTACCCTGGCGGAGCGCATGGAAATGCCCGAAGACAAGGTGCGCAAGATCATGAAAATTTCCAAGGAGCCGATCTCCATGGAAACCCCCATTGGCGACGACGACGATTCCCACCTGGGCGATTTCATTGAAGACACCGCCACGCTCGCCCCGGCGGACGCCGCCATGTATTCGAGCCTGCGCGAAGTCACGGCGGAGATTCTGGATACGCTGACGCCGCGCGAAGCCAAGGTGCTCAGAATGCGTTTCGGCATCGAGATGAACACCGACCATACGCTGGAAGAAGTCGGCAAGCAGTTCGACGTAACCCGCGAACGCATCCGCCAGATCGAAGCCAAGGCGCTCAGAAAACTGCGTCATCCCACCC
This sequence comes from Zoogloeaceae bacterium, assembly GCA_031273565.1. Taxonomy (GTDB): domain Bacteria; phylum Pseudomonadota; class Gammaproteobacteria; order Burkholderiales; family Rhodocyclaceae; genus Azovibrio. The sequence continues at coordinate 11,175 of JAISRR010000039.1, forward strand.
GCTCCGACAAACTGCGCAGCTTTGTCGACACAAATAACAATTGATCGGAGTCAGGAAAAAGCGCGCGGGGCGAAAAACTTTTCGCCCCGCATGATTTTTTGATGTCACTTTCCGGCAGCCTCTTGAACGCCTTCCCTCTTTCACAACCGATTGGTGTTTTCGACTCCGGCCTGGGCGGGCTGACGGTTTTGCAAGCATTGCGGGCGCGTTTGCCGGGTGAGGATTTTATCTATTTTGCCGATACGCACCATCTGCCCTATGGCGACAAGTCCGAATCCTTCATTCAGGCGCGCAGCAAGGCCATTGCAACCGCCCTGACAGAACGCGGGGCGAAGGCGGTGGTCGTTGCCTGCAACACGGCGACTGCCGCCGCCGCTGAGTTGATCCGGGCGGCGATTCCCAAACCTGTGGTGGCGCTGGAGCCTGCGGTCAAACCGGCGGCGGCGCTGACCCAAAGTGGCGTTCTGGGTGTGCTGGCGACCACCCGCACGCTGGTGAGTCGCCGCTTTGCCCATCTGGTCGAAACCTACGCGCATCACCTTTTTGTCCTGCCGCAAGCCTGTCCGGGTCTGGCCGAAGCCATCGAAGCCGAAGGCCCGCACAGCGCCAGCGTGGAGCGCCTGCTGGATATTTACGTGCCGCCGCTTGCCCGAGCCGGGGCCGATGTCGTCGTGTTGGGGTGCACGCATTACCCCTGGGTAAAGGCAGGGATTGCCGCCCGCCTGCCGAGCGGCGTCACGCTCGTTGACACGGGCGAAGCCGTGGCGCGGCAGGTCGAGCGGCGTCTGATGCGCGAAAGCGGCCTGGGCGGTCGCGGTCAATTGCAATTGATGACCAGCGGCGACCCGGTGCACGTGCGAAATACCATCGCCAGACTTTGCGGCGTTTCCATGCATGTGACGCACTGGGATATCCGATAACTTCAATCGGGCAAGGAACGCCTTTCGTAGATACCGTCTTCCCCGTCAAGTGTTTTTCGCATAAGTATGCATGGAATAACGGCCAGCTACGAATCGGAATATGATCGCACGGAACTGAACAATATCATTGTGTCAGCCGGAAGCGCACGGGCAGCACGACGGATTCCAGACCATCGGCGGGCAGGCTTTTTAGCGCGCGCGCGGCTTTCAGGGCGGCTTCGTCGAGGATGGGATGACCGCTGCTTTCCTCGACGCGGGCGGCGATGACGTTGCCGTTTTCATCCAGAAAAATCTGTACCCAGGCTTCACCCTGCCAATGGTTCTGGATGGCTTCCAGCGGATAAAAGTCTCCCTGACGGGCAAGTTGATTCAATTGGCGACGGGCGGAAGCGGCGAGTTTTTCGAGGGGCGTTGTTTCCGGCGCAGCGCGGGGCGGCGGCCTGGAGGATGCAGGCGACGGCGCGGGTTCATCAGGGGCGTCGAGGGACAGCTCAACCTCGTCCGGCAATTCCGGTGACAACGCCAGTTCAGGCGGCGGTTCGACCAGACGGGCGGCAAGCGGCGTTTGTGACCCCGGTGGCGCGGGATGCCGCCATTGTGCAGGCAGTCCAAAAATCAGGCCGACATGCGCGAGCAGCGAGAAAAGCAGGGCCAGGAGCAGCGCAGGGGAGCAAGGTGGTTGTATGCGTGTTTTGGTCATAAAACACAGCGCAGGGCGGATTGCAATCCACCGGTCGTGTATTCCCGCAGGCGAAGTCTGCGCAAACGTGTGCAAACTTTTGCGGGGCTTTTGCAAGCATTTTGTTGAAAAGCAGCGCTTTGCGCCGGTGGGGTGGATCGGTGGATTGAAATCCGCCCTACATGCGCGTTTGCAGCCTCTCCCATGTTGTGGATTGAAACATGCGAAAATTCAGTCTGTTGTGTCATGTGTTTTACGTTGAGGAGCTTTTATGCGGTGTTTGTGGAAAGCGGCGGTGATTGGGGCGTTGGCCCTGGCGTCACTGGCTGCCCGGTGCGAAGAGGCAGGGGCCATGGCGAGGGATTTTACGCCACCCACGCCCATCAGTTTCGGCGTAACGCTGGAACTGGGTGATCTGGCGCAGGCGAAGGCGTGGCTGGAACAGGGCTTGTCGCCGGATTATCAGGCCGACCACATCGGCAGCGGCCTGATGATCGCCGCCTGGGAAGGCAACCTGCCCATGTTGGAGCTTTTTTACCGTTACGGGGCCAATGTGAATCTGGAAAACAGCGCAGGCGAACAAGCCTTGTTGCTGGCAGTCTGGAGGGGCAAGCGCGAAGCGCTGGAGTGGCTGCTCGCGCATGGCGCGGAGCTGAACCGCCAGCCGGGGCAATGGTCGGCGCTGCACTATGCCGCCTTCACCGGCGACCAGAAACTGGTTGCGGATTTGCTGGCGAGAGGCGCGGACATCAATGCGCGTAGCCCCAGTGGGGCTACGCCCCTGATGATGGCGATTTACGACGGCAAGCAGGCAACCGCCAAATTCCTGATCGAACAGGGCGCGAATACACGCCTGCGTAATGATCGGGGCGATGGGGCGATGGAGTGGGCGATGCGCTATAACCAGCATAGCCTGGCGCGTCTGATCGGCGACCCGGAGGAATTCATTGCCGCCGCCAACCAGCCCCGGGAAAGCTGGGGCAAGGACACCCGTTCGGAAGCGGTGCCGGAGGATCTGGACATGCTCCTGAAAGCACGCCGCCACCTGATTGCCAGGGGGGTGTCACCCGAAGACATCGACCGCAACATCGCGGCCTTGCGCGCCCGTTATGCGCGCCTGGAACAACAGAAAGAAGGTTTGCCGCCCAGAGTGAATACGCTGGAAATCACGGCGAACCCCGACGCGCCGACAGAGCAGAAGGCGAGAATGGTGACCACTCCGGGCAGCTACCGCCTGCCGCCGCAAAAGCCGAAGAAGATTCCGGCGCGGCGCTGATGTTCAGGCATCAGGTATCAGTAATTCACGCGGCGGCGAAGCCGCCGGTAACTTTTACGGATTCCTGATGCCTGATACCTGATCCCTGCCAAGCCACAGGCACTGACCATTACTTTCTTTCTGGATGTGTTCCAGCACCTGCTGGTGCAGCGCGGCTTCTTCGTCGTTGGCGCGGCGCACGAGCAGGGGGGGGCGCGTTTTGTCGTTTTTGCGCGTGTTGTTGTCGGCATGCGTTTTGAGGGATGGCGGCGACAAATCCATCACCAGGCTTTCCTGCCCCCGCGTCATGGCGAGGTAAACGTCGGCCAGTAATTCGGCATCCAACAACGCGCCGTGCAGGGTTCGATGGGCGTTGCTGATCTGGTAACGCTCGCACAGGGTATCCAGATTGTTGCGCTTGCCGGGGTGCAGTTCGCGCGCCATTTTCAGGGTATCGCGCACACTGGCGCAGATTTCCCGCATGGGCGGGAGATCAAGGCGGGAAAATTCCATGTCGAGAAAGCCGATGTCGAACGGGGCGTTGTGAATCACGAGTTCGGCCCCGGCGATGAATTCCATGAATTCCCTGGCGATCTGCGCGAATTTCGGCTTGTCTTCGAGAAACTCGTTGGTGATGCCGTGCACCGCCATCGCGCCCGCGTCGATTTCCCGCTCCGGGTTGATGTAATGATGCAGATGTCGGCCAGTGAGACGGCGATTTTTCATTTCCACGCCCGCCACTTCGATGATGCGGTGGCCGAGTCGCGGCTCCAGGCCGGTGGTTTCAGTGTCGAGAATGATCTGGCGCATGGTGGTTCAGGGGTCAGTAAAAGTTACCGGCGGCTTTGCCGCCGCGTGGGTGCGGTTGTTGTCGGCATTATTTCTTTGGGCCGGAAGTTCCTCAATGCCCCGGTTGGCGAGCGCGTCGGCGCGTTCGTTGCCGGAGTGACCGGCGTGGCCTTTGACCCAGACCCATTCCAGTTCGTGCGGAGCGGCGAGGCGGTCGAGTTCCCGCCATAAATCAACATTTTTGACCGGCGCTTTGCTGGCGGTTTTCCAGCCGTTTTTTTTCCAGCCGTGTATCCACTGGCTGATGCCTTGCTGCACGTATTTGGAATCGGTATGCACGCGCGCGCGCGCCGTGCGTTTCAGGGCGGCAAGCGCCTGAATGACGGCGGTGAGTTCCATGCGGTTGTTGGTGGTGTTTGCTTCGCCGCCGCACAATTCCTTGACGCGCTCGCCGCTGACGAGCAGTGCGCCCCAGCCGCCGGGACCGGGGTTGCCCTTGCAGGCGCCATCGGTATAAATGTCGATGGGTTTATCCGCCATACTGATTTTCCTTGTTGTTTTCCTTGTGTGTCCGGTGCGTGACGGGGGTGAGCGCTTTAGCGGCGAGTTTTTTGCCGGTATCCCAGGCAGGCAGGATGAGGTGCATTCCGGCAACCCGCTTGATGGCGCGCAGCATATAGACGCTACCGGCGAATCCCCACCAGCGGTCGCCCGCCAGTTCCATGAAATGCCACCGGCGTAGCCATTGTTCACTCTTGCAGGGCGGGACATAGACGCCGAACGCGCCCCGGTCGACTTCAAAATCCAGCAGTTTCAGCCAATCCCGCAGGCGCAGGACAGAGAGGTATTGCTGTCCGTTTCCCGGTTGACCGCGCGTACGACCCGGCAGGCTGCGCGTGAGGCCCCAGAGCGAAAGCGGATTGAATCCCAGGATGAACAGGCGACCTTCCGGGCGCAGAATGCGCTCGGCTTCGCGCAGAATCTGGTGTGGTTGGGGATGAAATTCCAGTACATGCGGCAACAGCAGCAGGTCGATGCTTTGCGAAGCGATGGGCAGTCGGGAAAATTCGGCCAGCAAATCGGGGCGAACGTCGGTCGGCGCGTCGGTCGGCTGGGCGATGGTCTGGCGCAGGGCAATGCGGTTGGCGCGTAAAAAATCCTGTTCCGGCATGCCCAGTTGCAGGGCGTTGAAGCCGAAGACATCCGCAAGCGCCGCATCCAGTCGTTCCTGTTCCCAGGCCAGGACGTACTGTCCCGGCGGCGTTTGCCGCCAGGCGATGGCTGCGGAGGGAGGGGCAACAGGATTTGACGGCATGCGCGTTGAAAAGCACTGGGTTCGGAATGTTTGAGAGTACCGCGATTTCCGTTTTGCAGGACAACTACATTCGGGTCTGACGTGGCGGGAAGAAGTGTAATTCAAGCCGCGCATGCAGGGAGCACATTTACGCAACGCCTTCAGGCCGGGTTGGGACAATCCACGAACTCGCAATCCAGCCCCAATGCCTGTTGCAGCCGTTCGGCCAGTGCGCGGGGGCCGAAGCGTTCGGTGGCATGGTGGCCGCAGGACAGATAGGCCAGATTGTTTTCCCGCGCCACATGCGGCGTTTGCTCGGAAATTTCCCCGGAAAGATAGGCGTCCACGCCCAGCGTCAACGCCGCTTCGATGTAGCCCTGCGCGCCGCCCGAACACCAGGCGATGCGCCGGATTTCACGCTTTTCGTCGCCGATGACCAGCGGTCTGCGCTGCAGTTTAAAGGCCAGAGCGTCCGCGAGTTCGGCCAGTCGACAGGGTAGGGCTGGCTCGCCCCAGCACCCCAGTTCCTGTTGTCCGAAGCGTCCCAGCGTCCGCCAGCCCATGGTCACTGCCCATTGGGTGTTGTTGCCCAGTTCGGGGTGGGCGTCCAGCGGCAGATGGTAGGCGAAAAGATTGAGGTTGTGACCGAGCAGGGTGGCCAGACGCCTGCGGCGATAGCCGACGACGCGGGGCGATTCGCCTTTCCAGAAAAAACCGTGATGCACGATGAGTGCGTCGGCCTTCCGGCGCACGGTTTCGTCGATCAATGCCTGACTCGCGGTCACGCCGACAACCACGCGCTGCACTTCGGAACATCCTTCCACTTGCAGGCCATTTGGTGAATAATCACTAAATTTCGTGCTTTCCAGAAGCGTGTCCAGAAAGCGTTCCAGTTCCCAATGATTCATGAGTGCTCCTATGCGTAAGTTTTGGTTGATTTTTGCACAAGCGACGACCGTCGCGTTGGCTTTGTTTTTTGTGGTCAGTACGTTAAAGCCGGAATGGATGGGCAATTCCCGGAATACCGTCGTCGCCCTGCATGAAGTCGCGGCCTCTGATGGCGCGGCGAACAAGGTTGCCGGGGCCGGTTTCCGCGAAGCGGCGAAAAAGGCGCTGCCCGCCGTGGTGCATATTTTTACCAGTCAGGAAGTCAAGGTGCGTCGCAATCCCCTGCTGGACGACCCGATTTTCCGCCATTTTTTCGGCGAAGGCTTTGAAGATGACGGCGGGCGTCAGGAATCCGGCCTGGGGTCCGGCGTCATCGTCAGTCCTGACGGCTACATTCTTACCAATTTCCACGTCATCGACGCCGCCGACCAGATCGAGGTCGCGCTGGCCGATGGGCGTAAACTGAAGGCGAAAGTCGTCGGCTCCGATCCCGAATCTGACCTTGCCGTCATCCGGGTCGACGCCGGGAGTTTGCCCGCCATCACCTTCGGGCGCATGGATAATGTCGGCGTCGGCGACATGGTGCTCGCCATCGGCAATCCCTTCGGCGTGGGGCAGACCGTCACCATGGGCATTGTTTCCGCTCTGGGGCGCACGCATCTGGGCATCAACACCTTTGAAAATTTCATTCAGACCGACGCCGCGATCAATCCCGGCAACTCCGGCGGCGCGCTCATCGACGCGGAAGGCACGCTGATCGGCATCAACACCGCCATTTATTCGCGCACGGGCGGTTCTCTGGGCATCGGTTTTGCGATTCCCGTTTCTTCCGCCCGCAAGATCATGGAGCAGATCATCCAGAACGGCGTGGTCATTCGCGGCTGGATTGGCGTCGAGGCGCAGGAAATCACCCAGGAATTGGCCGAGTCTTTCGGCCTGCCGGACACCAACGGCGCGCTGATTGCCGGTGTGGTGCGCGGTAGCCCCGCCGATCAGGCCGGCATCAAGCCCGGCGATGTGTTGCTTGCCGTGGGCGCAAGCGATATCCGCGACCCGCAGGCCATGCTGGATGTCATCGCCGCCCTGAAACCGGGCGAAGAAGCGGATTTCCGCCTGCGTCGCGCCAGAAGTATCACTGGAATCAAGGTCAAAATCGGTCAGCGTCCGCCAAGCGCGAGGAAAAAACAACAGAGGCCGACAGAAGATTGATTTGCAGGTCGGGATAAGCGAAGCGCATCCCTACACTGGCGGTTTATCGGCGCAACGCATCAGACACCGAGTCCCCGGCTACGCCTGCTTTCCCACCCCGGCAAGGCGCTTTCAAGTCTGAAACGCGGCATGGTTTTCGGGAGAATCGGGTAATATATGCCCCACATTTATTACGTGGGGCATGTTCCATGTCCGTTCGCCTTGCCATTTTCGGGTTCATTTGCCTGTTTGTCATAAGCGGTTGCGCTGTTCAGAGCAGCAAGAACAAGATTACTTTTACGCCGGATCTGGCTCAGGTTTT
>JAISRR010000044.1 GCA_031273565.1 Zoogloeaceae bacterium
GGATCAGATGTCAGGGATCAGATGTCAGGGATCAGATGTCAGGGATCAGATGTCAGGGATCAGGGATCAGGGATCAGGGATCAGGGATCAGGGATCAGGGATCAGGGATCAGGGATCAGGGATCAGGAGAAGCGTCGGCGGCGGGCATTGAAAAGCTCCCCCCGACAGCTTCGCCGCCTTGGCGCTTCGCGCCGCATGACGACTGTCTTCCGTCTTCCGTCCTCTGTCCTCTGTCCTCTGTCCCCTGTCCCCTGACCCCTGAACCCGTTAGAATAACGCGCATTCATCAACCCGCATTTTTCATTCCGCAGATTTCATCGTGAACAAACCCGCACCCCCAGAAGCGCCTGCCGCCAATTTCATTCGCAATATCGTCGAAGCCGACCTCGCCGCCGGAAAGTACGCCACGCGCCGCCATGCCGGTCAGCCGGGGTTGGGCGCGTCGCACGCCAGCGCCCCGCTGGATACGGCGAAAATCCGCACCCGTTTTCCACCCGAACCCAATGGCTATCTGCATTTCGGGCACGCCAAATCCATCTGTCTCAATTTCGGGCTGGCGCAGCAATTCGGCGGGCGTTGTCACATGCGCTTCGACGACACCAACCCGGAAAAAGAAGACACCGAATACGTGGAATCCATCATCAACTCGGTGCGCTGGCTGGGCTTTGACTGGCAGGACGCGCAGGAAAACAATCTCTACTACGCTTCCAATTATTTCGCCTGGATGCTCCAGTGCGCCGAATATCTGGTTGCCGCCGGGCACGCCTACGTGGACAGCCAGAGCGCCGACGAAATGCGGGCAACGCGCGGCACACTGACCGAACCGGGACGGGACAGCCCCTATCGCAACCGTTCCATCGCCGAGAATCAGGCACTTTTCCGGCGCATGCAGGCGGGCGAATTCCCGGACGGGTTGCATGTGTTGCGCGCCAAAATCGACATGGCGTCGCCCAACATCAACCTGCGCGACCCGGCCATTTATCGCATCCGCCACGCCAGCCACCACAACACCGGCGACCGTTATTGCGTGTATCCCATGTACACTTTCGCGCATCCCATCGAGGACGCGCTGGAAAACGTCACCCATTCCATCTGCACCCTGGAATTCGAGGATCAGCGTCCCTTCTACGATTGGCTGCTGGAGCGCCTGGCCGAGGGCGGCCTGTTGCAAAGACCGCTGCCCAATCAATACGAATTTTCCCGCCTCAATCTCACCTACGTGCTGCTCTCCAAGCGTAAGCTCATCCAGTTGGTGGAAGAAAAACATGTTTCCGGCTGGGATGACCCCCGCATGCCCACCCTGGTTGGCGCGCGTCGCCGGGGCTACGCGCCGGAAGGTTTTCGGCTGCTGATGGAGCGCATCGGCGTCTCCAAGTCGGATTCCCTGATTGACTACAGCCTGCTGGAAGACTGCATGCGCGAGGTGATGAACGACAGGGACGAACGCCGCATCGCCGTGCTCGACCCGGTAAAACTGGTCATCACCAATTACCCGGAAGGCCACAGCGAACGCCTGCAGGCGCCCAATCACCCCCTGAAACCGGAACTGGGCGCGCGGGAGATTCCCTTTGGCCGCGAACTGTGGATTGAGCGCGAAGACTTCATGGAAATCCCGGACAAGGGCTACAAGCGCCTCTATCCCGGCAACATGGCGCGTCTGAAATATGCCTACATCGTCAAATGCACGGGGTGTGAAAAAGACGCCGACGGCAAGGTTACGACCGTGTTCTGCGAATACCTGCCCGACACGCGCTCCGGCACGCCCGGCGCGGATAGCGTGAAAGTGAAAGGCAATCTGCACTGGGTTTCCGTCGCCGACGCCTGCGTCGCCGAAGTGCGCCTGTACGACCGCCTGTTCGCCGTCCCCGCCCCCGGCGCGGGCGAGCGCGATTTTCTGGCAGACCTGAATCCCGATTCCTGCCGCAGCATCCGCGCGCAACTGGAACCCGGCCTCAAGGATGCCCGACCGGAGCAGCGTTTTCAATTCGAGCGCCACGGCTATTTTGCGGTCGATCACGTCGATTCCCAACCCGGCGCGCCGGTGTTCAACCGCGCCGTGACGATGAAAGATTCCTGGGGTTCAGGCGTCAAATAAGCGTCACCCCGGAAAGGAATTCGACATGATTGAACTGGGCGTCAATATCGACCACGTCGCCACTCTGCGTCAGGCGCGCGCCACCTGGGAACCCGACCCGGTATGGGCGGCGGTGGAAGCGCATCTGGGCGGGGCGGACGGCATCACCATCCACCTGCGCGAAGACAGACGGCATATCGGCGATGAAGATGTGCGCCGCCTGAAGGAAACGACCCAGGTCAAGCTCAATCTGGAAATGGCGGCGACCGACGAGATGACGGCAATCGCCTGTCGCGTGCGCCCGCAGATGGCGATGCTGGTGCCGGAAGGTCGTCGGGAAGTCACCACCGAGGGCGGTCTTGATGTGGCGGGGCAGGCATCGCGCCTGCGCGAAATCGTCGCCCGACTGACGGCGGCGGGCATCATCACCAGCGTGTTCATTGACGCGGAAATCCGTCAGGTGGAAACCGCCGCCCGCATCGGCGCGCGGGTCTGCGAAATTCACACCGGTCCCTACGCGCATGCTTTTCATGTCGAGGGACGGGATGGCGACGCGCCCGCCGTGCGCGCCGAAATCGACAAAATCGCGCAGGCGGGCGAAGCCATCACGCAGTTGGGCATGCGCTTCAACGCCGGACACGCGCTCAACTATTACAACGTCACCCCCGTCGCGGCCCTGCCCGGCGTGCGCGAACTGCACATCGGGCACGCCATCGTCAGTCGCTCCGTATTCGTGGGCTTGCGCGAAGCCGTGCGTGAAATGAAGGCGCTGCTGCGCGAGGTGGCCTGATGCTGTTCGGCATCGGCACGGACATCATTGCCATCGAACGGCTGGAACGTCTTTACCGGCGACACGGTGACGCGGCGCTGGAAAAACTCCTCGCGCCCACCGAACGCCCGGAGTTCGCGCGCCTCACCCCGGCCGGACAAGGACGTTTTCTCGCCAAACGCTGGGCAGCAAAGGAAGCCCTGGGCAAGGCGCTGGGGACGGGGCTGCGCCCGCCCGCCGTACCGACCGCCATTGCGGTGGCGCACGACGATCTGGGCAAACCCTGTTTCATTGTGGATACCGCCCTGCAATCCAGATTCGATGCATTGGGTATCCGGCAGGCGCAGCTTTCCATCAGCGACGAGACCAGCTACGCCGTCGCCTTTGTTGTTCTGGAGGGGTCAGAGGACAGATGACTGAGGACGGAAGACAGTCAATTTGCGGCGCAAAGCGCCATTGTAAAACCCACGAAGGTGAAGCCGCGTCTTGCTGAACTGTCTTCAGTCCTCAGTCCCCTGAATCACCTTCGTCCTGCCCGGAAGGGCGGGATTTTCAAACCGGAGTTCGTTTTACGATGAATGCAAGCACACATAGCACCTTGCCCGGCCCCCTGATGATCGACATCGCGGGAACGCAATTGACGCCCGTCGAACGCGAACGCCTGCGCCATCCCCTGGTCGGCGGGTTAATCCTGTTCGCCCGTAACTATGCTTCGCCCACGCAATTGCGGGCGCTGACGGCAGAGATTCACGCCCTGCGTGATTCCCTGCTCATCGCCATCGACCACGAAGGCGGTCGGGTGCAGCGTTGCCGGGAAGGGTTCACCTGTCTGCCGCCCATGCGCAGTCTGGGCGAAATCTGGGAAAAATCGCCACCAGAGGCATTAACCCAGTCCCGTGCGCTGGGTTATACGCTGGCCGCCGAACTGTGCGCCTGCGGCGTGGATTTTTCTTTCACGCCCGTGCTGGATCTGGATTATGGTCGTTCCAGCGTCATCGGCGACCGTGCCTTTCACCGCCGTCCGGAAGTCGTCATCGCGCTGGCGGGCGCGTTAATCGAAGGGCTGAAACAAGGCGGCATGGGCAGTTGCGGCAAGCATTTTCCCGGTCACGGCTGGGTGGAAGCGGATTCACATCTCGCCCTGCCGGTGGATGAGCGTTCTCTGGACGCCTTGCAGGAAGACCTGCGTCCCTACCGCGAACTGCCCCTCGACGCCGTGATGCCCGCGCATGTGATTTACCGGCAGGTGGATGCCGAACACACTGCCTGCTTCTCGAGAAAATGGCACGACTATCTGCGGCAAAACATCGGGTTTGACGGCGTAGTGTTCAGCGACGACCTTTCCATGCAGGGCGCAAGCGTGGTCGGAGACGTTCTGGCACGGGTGGAAGCTGCGCACACGGCAGGCTGCGACATGCTCCTGCTCTGCAACGCCCCGGACGCCGTTGAACGGGTGCTCACCGAATGGCAGGGACAGGCCGACCCCGCGCGGAGCGCGCGCATTGGCAGGCTGTTCCGGTCTGAGCGGGCATTATGAAAGCGTGAGCGCAAGTTGGGCAAACCGAAGGCGCAACCCGACAGCGGCGGTTCATCGGGCGCAAGGTGTCAGATACCGGGCGAATCGCAAGCATTTGCGTTGGCTTTAGCGTTTCACACACTTCTGCTGCGCCCTCCGCGCCTCGTAACCCCGCTTATGTCCAAAAGGGGGCAAAAAAAGGAAAATCGTACCAAAACGAAAACCCGCCAGAAGCCTGTAACTACGCGGTTTCTAACGGGTATGATGTTTTCGTGGTGCCCCTCCTCCGCCGGAGCCGGAGCCGGAACCTGAACCCGAACCTGGCGTTCCACAACAGGTCACGATGCGTCAGGCGCGTCTCGCGCTGCTGGGCGCGGGGCTGCTCGATGTCGTTAATGCCACCATCGCAGGCATGGAGGGCGACGCGGGCAAGGCCGCGAGAATTGAGTGGGAGTACGCGACCTCAATTGAGCGCGATAACCCGCTGTTTGTCGGCCTCTCAGAACAATTAGGACTGACCGGCGAACAACTGGACGCGCTGTTTATTCAGGCGGCGGCGTTGTGATTCCGGCGGGAGAAACACCATCAGTCTTGATCGCGGCGGGCGAAAATTGCGCAGATGAATGTCATTATCATTACGCCGACACCTCCTATGAGACTGCCCGACAGCACTGCAATGAGGAGCGCGCCCCAGAAGGTGCCGAAATAGGCCCAGAAGAAGAGGAGGGAAACGAAGGCAACAATGTAGGCAAAGGCTTCCTGACCATCATCGTTCAGGACGTCTTCCATGTCGGCAAACCAGTTTTGTTTCTTTTCCATAACAAGACCTCCTTTCGATTCAAAGGATAGACAAAATGTCAGCATCGTTGGTAGTTTCGTTAAAAATTGGCGCATACGCTGGCGCGGCAATGTCGGTTTTCGGCAACTTGCGCGGCACGATGCAAACGGTCTCCGCTGCTACACAATCACTGAAAGCCAGGCAATCCGCGCTAGGGAAAGAAATCGCCCGCGCCGCGACCTTGCCCCGCGCCGATCTTGCCCGTTTGAACGAGCAGTACAGGAGGCAGGAACAGACACTGGCGCGGTTGCGACAGAGTACCCGCAATCTTGGTCGCATTCAATCCGACATCGCCGCCAACGAAGCCAACCGCGCCACCTTGCGCGGCAAAATGATGGAAACCGCTGCCATTGCGTATATGGCGGTTAAGCCCATCCAGATCGGCGTGGAATTCGAGTCCAGCATGTCCAGGGTGCAGGCGCTCACCCGTCTCGATAAAAACTCTGACGAAATGCGCCAGCTCACCGAGCAGGCGCGGGCGTTGGGCGCGGCCACCAGTTTCACCGCCTCGGAAGCGGCGCAGGCGCAGGGTTTTCTGGCGATGGCCGGGTTTAACACACAAAAAATCCTTGCCGCCATGCCCTCCATGCTTGACCTGGCCAAGGCCGGGGATGTCGATTTACAACGCACTGCGGACATCGCCTCGAACATCCTCTCGGCCTTCAAATTGGAAGCCTCGGAAATGACGCGGGTGGCGGATGTCATGACCAAAACCATGACGACATCGAACGTCAGTATGGAGCAACTGGCCGAAACGATGAAGTACGTCGCGCCAGTCGCGCAGGCGGCGGGGATGTCGCTGGAGGAGGCGGCGGCAATGGCCGGTCTGCTGGGCAACGTGGGCATTCAGGGCAGCAACGCGGGGACGGCGTTGCGTTCCATGACCACCCGTCTGGCGGCGGGTTCCCCGGCACTGAAGCGGCTGGGCATCTCCGCCAAAGACGCGGTCGGAAATTTGCGCCCCGTCCCGGATATTCTGCTGGACGTCGACCGGGCAATGAAGGCCAAGAATCTCGGTTCTGCCGACCGGCTGGCGATCATAAAAGAGATGTTCGGACAATACGCGCTGGCGGCGGGCGCGGAATTGACCAGCCTCGCCGAAGGCGACCAGTTGCGCACTTTCATCGAAAGCATCCGCGACGCAGCGGGGACGGCGGCGAAAACCCACGCGATCATGGCCGACAACATGCAGGGTTCATTAAAAACGCTGCAATCCGCCTGGGAGGATTTGTCGATTTCGCTGACTAACACCCAAAACGGCCCGTTGCGCGGCCTGATCTGCGGGTCTTGCGGTTCTGATTTGAGTATCGGTCAATGGCATAGGGCAACTCCCTTTTGTCAACCTGCTGTTGCCCCATTTGAACGGTGGCTGTCAATGTATTGCATTGTACGGCATTGTACAGAAAACCCTTTATTTACACGGCCTTCCAAGCCATCGCTGTACTGCATTGTACTACCCTGTACAACCTACTGGTGCCCCCGGTCGGAATCGAACCAACGCCTGATGATTACAAGTCAACTGCACGACCTTCATGCTACGGAGGCTACTTCTGAGAGGAGCGCGATTATAGCCTTGAGGTTCCCATAAGCGCCAGCATTTGCCTACAATGTACAGCCTTGCTTACCATTTCCCGATAATGACCGCCTTCAGCAACCCTACCGAGATCGCCCGCGAAGCGTTCCGCCAACTGGCTGCGCGGCGTGTGCCGCCCACGCCGGATAACTACAGCGCGCTGTATGCCGAGATATCCGGACAAACGCTGGCGGGTGAGGCGTTTCCTGAAAAAGAGTTGAAACGCTTGTTGCAGGAACTGCATCAGTCCGCACAGGAGCAACCACGCCTGGAACGGGAGCTGGACGAGGCCGTTCGGCGTCAGAACTGGTCTCTGCTACGCAAGGCGCTGGTAGATAATCTGGCCAGTCTCTCGGAAATCCAGCATCTCGCCTGGAACCGGCTGATCGGCGAATTGTTCCGGCAGTGGGAGAACAAATCGGATATCACGCCCGGCAAAAAGCGGGAAGCGCTGGAACATGTGCTCGCCAGTTCAGCCAGCAGTCCGCGCGCCCTGTTTACACGTCTTGAGAATCTGCAACGCGCCTGGATGCGCGGCGACACGGCAGGCGACATTACCATGACCGATGTTGGCACGGAGGCTTACCCGGAAACCCACGCAACGCCAGTCGAGACAATACCGAAGTCGGCATCACCCACCAGCAAATCCGCCGAATTGCTGCCGGAACTGCGGGAACTGCTCGCCTATACGCTGGAAAGCTGCATCGCTCCCCTGCTGGCCGAGCAACCCAAACTGGCGCATGAAGCCGAAACGCTGGCGCGGGAGTTGCGTAAAACGACTGCGCTCAAGCAACTGGAAGGCGCGCAGGCAACCCTGAAACGCTTTGCTTTCAAACTCGCGCTCGCCATCGAAGACCAGACCGAACTGCGCTCCAGCCTGTTGAAGCTTCTGCGGCTGGTGGTCGAAAACATCGGCGAACTGTTGCAGGACGATCAATGGCTGCACGGGCAGATCGAGCTGATCCGCGAAATCGTGGAAAAACCGCTTTCCCAACGCACGCTGGATGATGCCGAACAGCGTCTGAAAGAAGTTATTTTCAAGCAGAGCCAGTTGAAACTTGGTTTGCGGGATGCCAGGGATGCCCTGAAAACCATGTTGAGCGGGTTCGTCGATCATCTGGCCAATTTTGCCGGGGCGACTTCCGATTATCATGACAGCATTGAGCAATGCGCCCAGCGCGTCAGCGCCGCCAACAACATCAGCGAACTGGAATCGGTGTTGGCGGAAGTGATGCAAAAAACCCGCGCCATCCAGCTCAATGCCCAACGTTCCCGCGATGATCTGCTACAAACCCAGGCGCGTGTCGCCAAGGCGGAAAACCGCATTCAAACACTGGAAAAGGAACTGGCGGAAACCAGCCATCTGATCCGCCACGACCAACTGACCGGCGCGCTCAACCGGCGCGGCCTGGATGAAGTGCTGAACAAGGAAATCGCCCGCGCCGAACGCCACGAAACCCCCATCTGTCTGGCGATGCTGGACATCGACGATTTCAAGAAACTGAACGACAGTCAGGGGCACGTTGCTGGCGATGAAGCCCTGATTCACCTTGCCTCCGTTATCCGGGAAACCTTGCGTCCGCAGGATACTGTGGCGCGTTTCGGCGGCGAGGAATTTGTCATCATTTTCCCCGAAACCGATCTGGAGGAAGCGGCCGCCGCCATGACCCGTGTGCAACGCGAACTGACCCGGCGTATTTTCCTTTTCCAGAACCAGAAGATCCTCATCACCTTCAGCGCCGGCGTCGCCCAGTTACGGGAAAACGAAATCCAGGATTCCATCATCCAGCGCGCCGACGCGGCCATGTATGAAGCCAAAAAATCCGGCAAAAACCGCGTCATGTCCGCACCGGCGTAAACTCCGGCGCCCGAACCCGTATAATTTCCGTTTTTTCTGTTTTCATTGCCACGAGATTCTCCATGAGCGCCCTTTTTGAAACGTCCATTCGCAGCCTGCCCCTGATCTCCCGTGGCAAGGTGCGCGATATTTACGCCATCGACGCCGACAAACTCCTGATCGTCACCACCGACCGGCTTTCCGCTTTCGATGTCATCCTGCCCGACCCGATCCCGCAAAAAGGCGCGGTGCTGACCGCCATCTCGGATTTCTGGTTCAGGAAACTTGCCCACATCATTCCCAACCAGCTTACCGGCATTGATCCGAAACTTGTGGTGGCGGCGGATGAAGCCGGACAGGTGGCAGGCCGCGCCGTGGTGGTCAAGCGGCTGACGCCCCTGCCCATCGAGGCGGTCGTGCGCGGCTACCTGATCGGTTCCGGCTGGAAGGATTATCAACAGACGGGCGCAGTATGCGGCGTGCCGCTGCCCGTCGGCCTGCAAATCGCCTCGCGCCTGCCGGAACCCATTTTCACCCCCGCGACCAAGGCGGAAATCGGCGCGCATGATGAAAACATCTCCTTCGCCGAGGCGCAAAAACATTGCGCGACGCAGCTTGCCAACGTCTTGCAGGGCACAGGGAAAAGTGGCGGGCATATCTGCGGCAAAGCGCGCGATGCGGCGATGGCGCTCTACAAGGAAGCCGCCGCTTACGCGCTTTCGCGCGGCATCATCATTGCCGACACCAAGTTTGAATTCGGCGTGGACGCGGCGGGCGCGCTCTACCTGATCGACGAGGCGTTGACGCCGGATTCTTCCCGCTTCTGGCCTGCCGACAGCTACCGCGAAGGAACAAGCCCCGCGAGCTTCGACAAACAGTTTGTGCGCGATTATCTGGAAACTCTGAACTGGAACAAAAAAGCCCCCGCTCCCCGCCTCCCCGCCGAAGTCGCCGCCAAAACCAGCGAGAAATACGTGGAAGCCTGCGAACGGCTGACCGGGGAAAAACTGCCGGATTGACTTACCTTGAACCAGAGCATACGCATGATGGGCAGGGCGCAACCAGCCGCGTGGGCACAGATGCGCTCCTGCGGGAAGCCCCCGCCGAAAGACTCGACAAACGCTACGACTACGCCCCGCAGCGCCTGCGCATGCAGGGGCAGTACGAGGATTCTGAAACGCTGTCAAGGCAAAGTAGAAATGTCCGGTTTTCGGGCAAGTTGGAAATGTCCGGTGTTGATGCGGGATGCGTATGATGAGAACGGCGACCTGGGCTGACGCCACGGATGATCTGGCGCGGGGTGGTATTTTTTGACTTGCCTTTGTTGGGCCAGCACGTCATCGACGCGAGCATTCAAGGTCTTATCGTCTGCGACAGGGGGAACGTGTTGCAGGGG
>JAISRR010000180.1 GCA_031273565.1 Zoogloeaceae bacterium
ATTCCGTGGGTCATCGTCACCCTGCCATTTCGCGCCAGCACATTTCTTGCCGAACTCATCTACATGGGACTGGATCGCGTTCTACCCCGCCGCAGATGGCCGAAAGAACTGCTGGAAGCTTGCGATTACGTCTGGGATGGCTCCAACGACCGTGGCCCCATTTCCGAACACGCCAAAAAAGCTTACCCCCATCATCCGGTGATGGGTTGATGGTGTCGCCGCAACAGGAAAAACATCGGCTAGGTTAGAGAGGTCAAACAATGTCCACCCCGGAAATCAGACTCGCCCTGTATATTGGTGCTTTTTTTAGCATTGGCGTAATGCTGCTGTCCATTGCGCTGACGCGCTCCAGGTCCAAAGAATCCCGCAAGCCTGAAGATTTACCCATCCCGGACGAGCAATACAATGCCCTCACTTCGCATGTGGAAGCCGTGCGTCATGACAGCCCGTCGCTGGGCGTTCTTCCGGCAGCGGACAACAACATTATGAGAGTGACCAAAGACTGCCTGTTCGTGCGCACGGTTTTTGGACGAATGTTTGGCGGATACCCCAACATGTCGTGGCTGGCGATTTTGTTTGCCGTAGGGTTTCCACTCTCTATTATTTTGATTATATCTATTATCAGAATCATTGCCTTCTTTTGTGGCGTAATAAGTTTTTCTGAAATTTTTAAGATTTTTGCTCTACCCGAAGATTCCATAGTTACAGCCATACTGTTCACCGGATTTTTACTATTTACGGTTCCTTTCTGTATTCCCTGGCGTCGGCAGCTACCGATTATCTTCAACCGCAAAACACGCAAGGTCACATGCTGGATATCGGGCAAGGCCAGAACCCAAAACTGGGATGAACTCACCGTCTATGTCAAGAATACTCATGCCATGACGCAATTTGGCGTATCCCCGGTGGGATCGGGAGTTCTCGGCGTTTCCATGGGCTACCATAAAAACAGGGAATTATGGATCGGCGTCTATGAAACTGATACCACAGAATCCGGTAGGGGATACAGCGGCGATCAGCGCGCGGCGATGATTTGGGAATATATCCGGCTGTATATGGAGAAAGGCCCCGCTGCCCTGCCGCCTTTTGTGGATATGCACGAACCCTTCTTCCGACAAATTGACCCATACTGCTTCGATCATATCCGGGAAGTGTGCACCCTCCTCTCCATTAAGTGGCTGTTTTGCACGCGCTGGTACTGGCTGCCCATTGCCATTCCGTGGGTCATCGTCACCTCGCCGATACGTCTCGGCATATTTCTTGGCGACATCATCTATATGGGACTGGATCGCGTTCTGCCCCGCCGCAGATGGCCGAAAGAACTGCTGGAAGCTTGCGATTACGTCTGGGATGGCTCCAACGACCGTGGCCCCATTTCCGAACACGCCAAAAAAGCTTACCCCCATCATCCGGTGGTGGGTTGATGGTGTTTGCGCTGTTGGCCGAATGTTTTTGGCAGAGGGGCCTTGAAATTGTGGATGAATTTCTGCAAAGCCGCTCCTGGCCAGACAACGCCGTGCCTGGAGAGCGCGCCGGTGATTGCGCATGGCAAAGCGCCGGTTGTGGCGCAAACGCTGTGCTTCCTCTCCCGCGAGCGGGTGAGGGGACGGGAATTCGCGGCGCTTCGCGCCGGACTGATGTGGTTTGCCTTTCGGCGTGTGCAGCCCGACTGGACGGAATGTCCGGCATTTTTCTTTGAGGCGCGGCCAGAGGACTGTCGCTGGGGGATGGGCTATTATGCCGTCCGTCGTGGCTTTGCGCTTGAGGGCGATGAAGACAAAAGCTTGCCGCTGGCGCCCACCGACACGCCGGAAGCCATCACCGACCTGACCCGCCGCCGACTTTGCGGCATTGGGTGGGCTTTACCGGATTTCTTGTGCGGCGAATGCGCGTGTAAGGCCCCATGCGGATTGACCGGAACCGGGAGGCAAAACATGGAAACGCAATAAAGCGCCTCGAAGACAAACCTCTGAAAAAAAATGATAATGCGCCCGTATTCAAACGTGGCGTTACCTCCCCTTTCAACGCAGACAAGCCCGATGCCCAATCCCCTCCACCCGACCGAACACGCGCTGATTGAGCGTCTTTGCCGTCTCATGCCCCGTTCCGTGGAACAGTTGAACCGGCCTTTTGAGTCGGACGCGGAAATCCTGCGTTGGGGCCATGAAAACCTGCTTTTTTCCACCGACGAGTTTTCGGCGGAAGACGCCCTGCTCACCGAAGACGCTTTCGCGCTGGGGCATAACATCGCCTGCGCGGCCTTGAGCGATATTCTGGCAACCGGCGGGCGTCCCCTGTTTTACGCGCATAGCCTCACGATAGACGCGCGGTTTACCGAAAGTTATCTTGAGCGTTTTTATCAGGGCATCGCGCAGGCGCTCGATGTGGCGGGAGCGTATTTCATTGGCGGCGATTTTGGCCGCGTCCTGCCAACTTCCGGCGCATCCTGGCGTTGCGTGGCCTCGGTGATCGGCAAGGCGACAAGACCCGTGCGGCGCAGCGGCGCGCGCGAGCATGACCATATCTACATCACCGGCCCCCTGGGCGCGGGCAATGTGCAGGCGGTGCTGGCAAACGGGATGCTGGACATCAAAGACATGCCAGACGCAAAACTTCTGGCCGACGCGACCGCTTTTACCTTGCGCATGGCGGCCTTGCCCGATATTGAGCGATACGCCACAAGTTGCGTGGATACCAGCGATGGCCTGATGAGCGCCATGAACGCGATTGCCCGTCAGAGCGCCTGCGGCTTTCAGCTTTTCGACCTGCCTTATCTGCCGCTGGGGGAAAAACTGGCGCGACAGTTGGGTTTGCCGGTGGAGATGCTGGCGTTTTGCGAAGGCGGCGAGTATGAATTGCTGTTGACTTCGCCTGCGGAATTGCCCTATCCCAGAATTGGCCGCGTCACCGCCCAGGGGCGGACGCTGGAGGGACGGGATGTCAGCCACATTGACTTGAGCGCCCGCGCCTATCCTGACCTGCGCACCTATCTTGCCGAGGTGAAACGGCTATGCGCCGCGTTGTCATAACCGGCATTGGCCCGGTTTGCGCGGGAAAAATCGGCGCGGTGGACTTTTTTCAGGGGCTGCTCGCCAAAAAAGCCGTGCTGTGCCCCATTGCGCCGGAATATGAGCGGCATTACCGTTTCAACAGCCGCTTTTTTGTTCCCGCGCCCCGCTTGCCGGAGACGGGCGATGCGGAAAAAGGCGTCGACGACTTTACCCGCATTGCCCTGCATTGCGCCGCGCTCGCGCTTCAGGACGCGGGGCTGGACAATCTGGCGGGCGGCGGCGTGATTCTGGGCGTTGGCATGGGCGGCCTCAATACCGCCCTGCCTTCTTATGTGGCGCACGCCACGGGCGCGGGGCGTTTCAACCGGCTGGTGATTCCGCTTTCCATGCCCAACGCGGCCGCCGCGTGGATTGGCATCCGCCACGGCGCGGATCGGGATGGATTTACCGTCAACGCGGCCTGCGCTTCCGGTACGGTGGCGCTGGGCGAAGCGTTGCGCAAGATTCAGGATGGGCGTCTTGAACTCGTGCTGTCGGGCGGCGTGGAATGCCTCACCGACCCTTCCGGGGCGATGATGCGCGGCTTTGACGCGCTCCAGACCTTAACCCGCGCCGCAGACGGCCTGCCGCGTCCCTTCTCGAAACAGCGCAGCGGCTTTTTGTTCAACATGGGCGCGGGCTGCGCCCTGGTGCTGGAAGAACGGGAACGGGCGATGACGCGCGGCGCGCGGATTTACGCGGAACTGCTGGATTACGCCGCCTGCACCGCCGCCAGCAACATTGTCGCCCTGCCGGAAGACCCCGCGCCGCTCATCGCCCTCTTTAAGATCGCCGCCGGGCTGCGCGTTGATTATTTCAACGCGCACGGCACCGGCACCGTGCAAAGCGACCGCGTGGAGCGTGACATCATTCGCGCCGTCTGGGGGGAAGATCAACCCTACGTCAGCGCCACAAAAGGCATTATCGGGCATTGTCTGGGCGCGAGCGGCGCGCTGGAAGCGGCGGCGACGGCGCTTTCCATCCACCACGGTCAGGCGCATGGCAACCTGACGGACGACCTGATGGAAGGCGTCCATTGTCCGCTCGATTCCGCCGATCTGGCCATCGAACACGCGCTTTCGGCTTCCTACGGTTTTGGCGGTCATCACGCACTGCTCCTCCTGAAAAAGCACCGCCCATGAGCCATGTGGTCATCACCGGGGGCAATGGCTTTATTGGTCGCCACATCACGGCCCTGTTCCGGGAAAAGGGCGTCGACATCCGGCATCCCGATCACAAAAGCCTGGATATTCTCGACCTGCCCGCCCTGAACGCCGCGTTTCAGGGCGCTGACGCGGTGATTCACAACGCGGCGCTGGTCAGGGATTGGGGGCGGCGGGCGCGGTTTTTCGACATTAACGTCACGGGCACGGAAAACGTGCTGCGCGCCTGCCTGAAAAACCGGGTGCGCCATGTGATCGTGACGGGTTCGTGTTCCGTATTCGGCGAAACGCACCAGACTGCGCCCAGAGACGAGGCCAGCCCCAGAGAGAGCCATTATCCCTATTTTCTGGATCGCGTTTTTCCATGCGCGATGAACCATTACCGCGACAGCAAAAAAGAAGCGACGCAAACCGCCCTTGCCTTTGCCCGCGCGCGCGCCATGAACCTCACCGTGCTCCACCCGGTCTGGGTTTATGGCGAAGGCGAATTGCACACTGGCTTTCTGGCGTATCTGAAAACCGTGCAAAGCGGCGTCCCGGCGATCATGGGAAGGGCGGACAATCTGTTTCACGTCATCTACGCCGCCGACCTGGCCGCCGCCTACTACGCGGCTTTTGCGCGTTTTTCAGAAGGCGAAGGGGTGCGGGAATATCTCTTGGGGAATCCCGAACCGGTGCGAATGGAACAGCTCTACCGCCTCTTTTGCGCCGCCGCCGGGCTTGAAAAACCGCGCCATCTGCCCAGGGCGCTCATCTATCCGTTTGCCCTGCTCTTCGAAGCCTGGGCAACATTGACCCGCGCCCCGGAAGCGCCGCTCCTGACGCGGGGACGGGTCAATCTGTTCTATGACAGCATTGTCTACGCCACGGAAAAAGCCGCGCACGAACTGGGATTTACGGCGCAAACGCCGCTTGCGGAAGGCATTCGCAACACCGTGCGCTGGTATCGGCAGGAAGGCTTATTGTGAATATCGCCAAAACCTTGTGGAATCTGCGCATCCGGCTGCATGTTGCGCTGCATTACTGGCCGCACTTCATCCGGCAGCCCCGGCGCTATCTCCTGCTGCTGCGCCGCCTCGATCTCTTTTTGAAGACCTTGCAACACAACAAGTTTGCCCGTCTGGGCAAAGGCTTGCGCCTCGATCTTTATGTCCCTTCCTATCCCGGAAAGGCTTTTTTCAAGGCGTGCGATAAATTCCGCCAGTTTGACGGCGGCAAGCTCCCCTGCACCGGCGTCCTCCTTTCCGTGACCAAGGCCTGCCCGTTTGACTGCGCGCACTGTTACCAGCGACTCGACACCGGGCGCGATGTTGACCTGGAACTTCTGATCGACGCCACGCGGCGTTTGCAGGATATGGGCGTCTGCTTCTTCAACATTGAGGGGGGCGACCCCTTTGTGCGCTACGAACGGCTGAAGGCGGTGCGCGACGTTATTCGTGACGACGCGGAAGTCTGGGTGAATTCCACCGGCTACGCCATGACGGAAGAACGCCTGCGCGAACTTGATCCGACGGCGATCATGTTTTCCCTGCACAGCGCCGACCCGGAGACCTTCAATCGTTTCATGGGACGCGCCAACGCCTGGGAAACCCTGCGGGCGGGCATTGCGGTCTGCAAGGCGTGCGAGGTGCCTTTTGCCTTCAATGCCTGCCTGATGGAGTCGGCCTTCTCCGACGGCGGTTTCGAGCGCGTCATGGACATGGCCAGAGAAGAAGGCGCGAGCCTGGTGCAGATCATCAAGCCCAAACCGGCCGGGGCGTGGCTGGCGGATGCCGGCTCGATGTTTTCGGCAGCGGGCGAACAGGCCGCCATCGCCAAAATCAACCGCTACAACCTTGCCCGCTCGCATCGCGCCTATCCGCCCATCTCCGCGCAGATACTGGAAGAATCCGCCGAAGTTTTCGGCTGCACGGCGGGCGGCACGGATCGTTTTTATATCAACGCCAAAGGCGACGTGCAGCCCTGCGAGTTTCTGAATATTTCCTTTGGCAACCTGGCCGAAGAAGATTTCGGCGTGATTTTCGAGCGCATGCGCGCCATTTTCCGCCGCCCCGGCACCTGCATGCTCTGCGAACAGGAAGCCGCTCGCATCCATCGCCTGTATGAACAACACGCCCTGACCCGCCTGCCGCTCCCCCCCGACCTCTCACGCGAAATTTATGAAAACTGGGACAAGGGAGAAAATACCAGGCTCTATGAAAAGGCGGAGAAAACGCGCTGGTCTTGAGCCGGGCGGTTGCGCCGGAATGTGTTTATCCGGGTTTACCCGGGGCAATTGCATGAATGCCGCTGCCCTGCATTGATGGCGCGGAAACCGCCCGGACAAAAGCAAACCCCGATGACGATAACGAGAACACTCGCCAGCAGAAAAACAATGCCAAAAGGTATGCTTTTCCCTTCCTTTGCCATGACATCTTCTCCGAAAACGGGTGAGACAGAAGCCTGCCTGCGCCCTATTTTCCCTGTGTTTCCGCCCAATAGCTTGAGCGCACCATCGGCGCACAGGCGGCGGCGGTAAAACCCATGTTTTTCGCTTCCTCCGCATACCGCTCAAAAACCTCCGGCGCGACGTAGCGGCGCACGGGGAGATGGTGGACGGATGGGGCGAGGTATTGTCCGATGGTGAGCATGTCCACGCCATGCGCGCGCAGATCGCGCATGACCTCCAGAATTTCGGCGTCGTTTTCACCCAGTCCCACCATCAAGCCGGATTTGGTCGTAACGTGCGGATAGCGTTTTTTGAACGCTTGCAGCAGTGTAAGGGAATGTTGGTAATCCGCGCCGGGACGGGTTTCTTTGTACAGACGGGGGACGGTTTCCAGATTGTGATTGAACACATCCGGCAGGCTGACGCCCAGATTGTCGAGCGCGATTTCCAGTCGGGCGCGAAAATCCGGCGTCAGGATTTCGATGCGGGTATCCGGATTTTCCGCCCGCACCGCGCCCACGACCCCGGCGAAATGCGCCGCGCCGCCATCGCGCAGGTCATCCCGATCGACGCTGGTGATGACGGCGTAAGCGAGTTTCAGGCGGGCAACGGAAGCGGCAAGGCGCGCGGGTTCGTGTTCGTCCGGCGGCAGCGGCAGACCGTGGCCGACATCACAGAAGGGGCAGCGGCGGGTGCAGATGTCGCCCAGAATCATGAAGGTCGCCGTGCCGCGCCCGAAGCATTCGCCGATGTTGGGGCAGGCGGCTTCTTCGCAGACGGTGTGCAATTCCTGTTCGCGCAGCAGGCGCTTGATTTCGCCGAAACGCCCTCCCGCGTCACCTGCCTTGACGCGAATCCAGCCCGGTTTGGCGAGGGGTTCGCGTGGGACAATCTTGATGGGAATGCGGGTGGTTTTTTGCTCACCCTTGTGTTTGATGCCGCGCTCGCTCATGGTTTTCCTTCTTCCGCTTTTTTCCCAACTGTAAATTCCGTGACCAGACAGTTGCTCAACAATTCCCCGGCGGCGGCCACGTCCAGCGCGAGGCCCTCTGCCTCTGTGCTGGTCACGGCAAGGCCGGGATAGCCGCAGGGGTTGATGGCGGCAAAGGGCGTCAAATCCATATCCACGTTCAGACTCAGACCATGATAGGTCGCGCCCTTTGAGACCTTCAACCCCAGCGCGGCGATTTTCGCGCCCGCGCCGTCAGCGCCCATATACACGCCCGGCGCGCCCACCCGGCGATTCACCGTCAGCCCCTGCCCGGAGAGCATCCTGATGATGGCCGCTTCGATACCGCGCACCATTTCCGTAACTTTCAACCTGCGCCGCCGCAAGTCCAGCAGCAGATAGATCACCAGTTGCCCCGGCCCGTGATACGTCACCTGCCCGCCGCGATCACTCCAGACGACCGGAATGCCGAGGTCTTGCAACAGGTGCTCCGGGCGACCGGCCTGACCCAATGTAAATACCGGTGAATGCTCGGTGATCCAGAATTCATCCGGCGTATCGGGCCTGCGGCCTTGCGTGAACAGACGCATGGCTTCCCAGGCGGCGAGGTAATCTGTCTGACCCAGACGGCGAATACGCATCTCCATCGGCGTGAACTCCTGCTGGCAAAGGGAGGTAACGAGGTTGTCAATCCGGCTCAGGCATCGGGTTGCCGGGTCGATCATTATGGGTCTGCCACATTTTCCCGGTCATCCAGATAACGCCGCCCTTCCGGTTTCAAAATCGGCGTCAGCCGGGAAAAGGGGATGCTCGCCTGCGGCATACAACTGAACGCTCCCCGGTAAGGGCGTTCCAGAACCAGCTCGCCCGGATCGGCGAAATAGGCGTCCCAGAATGCTTCTTTGGACAGGGTGCAGTCTCTCCCATCTTCCCCGGAAGCCTGACGTTCCTGTTCCAGATTTTCAACCAGTTTCCTGACGGCGGGGCCGGGGCGTGGCCTTGGGCCATTTTTATCTTCACCGGGCACAAAGAGATCGAACAGACGGTTCCAGTCCAGATACGTTCCTCGCGCCAGATCAAAAGTAACGGGGTGTTGATATGGATAAAATTCTGGCAGGCAGAGATGGAGCGCGCCAGCTTCAACCATGCTCATCAGGGTGGACGTCAGGTAAATGACCGTAGCGCCGCCTCTGTTGAAACCCTGCCGGGCATTCGCAGCGTGACAATCCCCGTTCTGCGCCCAAAGCGCCAGGGCAGCAAACCGACCGTGCCGCTCCGCCAGAAGAAAATTGATCTTTTGCATGACTTCCGGGTCAGGATGGCGCGTCAGGCGTGGATACTGGAATCCGGTGCGCGGGTCTTCCCACATCTGGTACGCCAGTTTTTCGTTGCCGGTTTCCGTGCCGACCGGTTTGGCGATGGCGTGTATCTGTAGATACGCATACAGTTCCGGTGGATTTTTTTCATCCGCCCCGATTTCCAGAGGGCGAACGATGTCCTCTACCGTAACGCGCCGCAAACGGAAGGCGCGCGCCTCGCCAGTGCGCTGGTCTGTCCGCTGACCAACCCATTCATCATGCACTTCGCCCCCCTCGCGGACCACCTCTCTGGTGAGCTTCCAGATGTACCGTGCGGGTTCGGACGCGCCATCGCGCGGCTTGCCTTTTTCGTCGCGGACTGGCCCAGTCTCGACAAGCGCCGCCAGCGTGCCTTCCAGCGGGATGTCGAGACCGTCGCGGGCAGAAAAATAACGCCCCGAATATTCTCCCGCCTTTTTTCTGGAAAATTTGAGTTCCATCACCACATTTCCATCGTCCTCGAGTTCGCCTTGAAAAACGAGGTTGTAACGCGCCATGAACGTGATGATCGGAGGAACATACTGATCATAAAAATTCAGCGGTTCCGCCGCGCAGACCTGCGTCACTAAAGACAAAGCCAGCGCGAGAAAAAAATTCTTTGGCATGATTCTCTTCCTCACAGCACGTATTTGATCTGAGGATGCGCGCTCAACTCCCGGTACAGGGCGTCGAGCATGGCGCGCGAGCTTGCCGTGACCGTGCAGGTCAGGCTGATGTACCTGCCGCCGGAACTGAGGCGCGTCTCCACGCTGGAAGCAACGAATTCCGTGTCGTGGCGACGCACGATCTCGACCACCGTCACCTCCAGCCCGGCCCCGGCCTCGCCCATGATTTTCAGGGGAAAGGACGTGGGAAATTCGATCAGGGAAGGTTGTTCATCCGATTCGCGCATCTGCTTTTCCTCCGTTCTCCCGGACTTTACGCAAACCACAAGCGAATGGTGTCGATCAGACGGGAGAACCAGTTGCCGCGCGACACATCTTCCAGCGCCTCGACCGGATATTCGCCGTAAGCCTTGCCTTCCAGAGAAAGCCGCAGCATGCCGATCACCTGTCCTTTTTTCACCGGCGCGATCAGGGGTTGGCGGGAAATCAGCTCGGCTTTCAACTGGTCGCCCGTCGCTTTCGGCACCGCCAGCACGAAATCGCGCAGGAAACCGGCTTTCACCTTGTTCTGACTGCCTTTCCAGACCTTGAATTCCGAAGCCGCCTGTTCCGCCGGATAGAGTTTCACGGCATCGAAAAACTGGTATCCCCAGTTCAGAAGTCTTAAAGACTCGGAAGCGCGCGCGTTTTCGTCAGCCGTGCCCAACACGACGGAGAGCAGGCGACGTTCGCCGCGTTTGGCGGAGGCAATCAGACAAAAACCCGCCGCCTCGGTAGAGCCGGTTTTCACGCCATCCACACTGGGGTCGACAAACAACAGACGGTTGCGATTACGTTGCGGCGCCATGTTGTTGTAACGAAATTCCTTGAGGGAATAGTAGCGGGCGTATTCTTCGGGAAAGTCCCGGATCAGCGCAAAAGCCAGCGTTACCAGGTCACGCGCCGTGGTGAGATGCTCAGGGTCGGGCAGCCCGGTGGCATTTTTGAAATGCGTCTGTTTCATCCCGAGGCGCGCCGCTTCCTTGTTCATTTGCAGGGCGAAGGCTTCCTCACTGCCCGCGAGGGCTTCGGCAAGCGCCACGCTGGCGTCGTTACCCGATTGCACAATCATGCCTTTAATCAGGTCTTCCACGAGCACCATGTGACCGACGCGGATGAACATTTTCGAGCCGCCCGTGCGCCAGGCTTTTTCAGACACCGGCACGGACTGTTCCAGCGCCAGCGTCTTTTGCCGCAGGGCGGAGAAGGTCAGGTAGGCCGTCATCAGCTTGGTGAGCGAGGCCGGTTCCAGCCGTTCATCCGGTTTTTCCGCCGTCAGGAACTGACCGGAAGCATATTCCATCAGTATCCACGATTTGGCCGCCAGCGTCGGCGCGACCACCTGTTGAGCATGCGCGCCGAAGACGGCAAAGAGGGCAAAAAACGATACGGCAAGGTGTTTCCAAAAGACATTCATCGCAGAGCAATCAGAAAGAGGAAAAGGGTTGGATTATAAACAGGGATACCGTGCGCGAAGCAGCGCATCACAGAAAATCCGCATAGCTTGTGGTTAACAGCGACCACTCGCGCTGCCCGGCGGCGTTATCGGCGAGCAAGGTAAAACCGGAAAACTCGAAGGCAGGCGCGACGGTACAGCCGACCAGCGTGTAATCCCCCGGACAGCGCGCCGCCTGCCAGACATGGGCGGGAACGGCGCGTTGCGGCTGGCTGGCTGCGCCTGCATCTGCTGCGCCCAGAATTTCCCGCCGCACGCGGTCGGGGGTTTCGGCAATCAGCAGTTCCAGCGGGCTACCTTCGTGGTAATGCCAGACTTCATCGGCATCCACGCGATGCCAGCGACTCACCTCGCCAGCGGGCAACAAAAAGAGAATCGCCGATGCACAGGATCGCCCCGCTGCGTCGCGATGTTCAGAAGTGAACATGCGGCGGTAAAAGCCGCCTTCCGGGTGCGGCTTCAGTTCGAGCGTGGCAATCAGGTCGCGGGCGCGGGGATGCATGGCGAGTTTTCCAACAAATTGTCCGACAGGTTTTTCAGCGGGTTTCCCAAAACAAAAAAGCCCCGCCAATTCGGCAGGGCTTTCGATCCGGCGTGGCGAACTTACTCGCCCGTCACCGTGATCGTGACCGTCGCCAGTACATCGGAGTGCAGGGCGACTTCCAGCGGAAACTCGCCGGTTGTCTTCAGGGGGCCTGCGGGCATACGCACATGCCCCTTATCCACGCTGAATCCGGCGGCTTGCAGGGCTTCGGCGATGTCGTGGTTGGTCACCGAGCCAAACAGACGACCATCCATCGCGGATTTGCGGGTGATGGTGATGGCGACGCCTTCCAGTTTTTCGGCTACGGTTTGAGCGGCAGCCAGCTTGTCCGCCTGGATTTTTTCCAGTTCAGCGCGCCGGGTTTCAAACTCGGCCAGGGCAGCCTGCGTAGCGCGACGCGCTTTTTTCTGGGGAATCAGAAAATTACGGGCGTAGCCATCCTTTACCTTGACCACATCCCCCAGATCACCGAGGTTAACGACTTTTTCAAGCAGAATGATTTGCATGGTTCGCTTCCTCTCTTACTGGTGGTTGTCGGTGTAAGGCAACAGGGCCAGAAAGCGCGCGCGCTTGATGGCAGCCGAGAGTTGGCGCTGATAGCCCGCCTTGGTGCCGGTCAGACGCGCCGGCATGATCTTGGCGTTTTCCTGAATGTATTCCTTCAGCACTTCGACATCCTTGTAATCAATCTGCTCCACTTTCTCGGCGGTAAAGCGGCAGAATTTGCGCCGCTTGAACAGATTATTGCCCCGACGCTTTTTCTTGTCGTCGTCTTTTTTCTTGAAAAACCTAGCCATTTTGAGTTCCTTCCAAAAATTCGATGGTTTGCACGTGCAATACGAGCATTTTGCTGTTGCGGCTTTTGGCGGCCAGAAAACCGGTCAGTTGCAGTTCCACACCGATGGCGGCAGCCGCCAGCAAATTGGCCTGATTGCCCAGGGCAAGCACGGGTATCTCACAATACGCCTGCCGTTCCTGCCGGGCTTCCACCTGTTCCGACTGGTGCTCCAGACGCCCTTCGGCAACCGGAATGCCCGCCGGGGTGTAACGCAGCGGTTTTTTCTCCGCCAGTCGCCCGGTAATTTGCAGTTGGTTCAGAATCCTGCCCGCAACAACGATGGATCAGTCCGCAACGGCGGGCGCTGATACTTCTGCGGCTTCTACGACTTCTGCGACTTCCTTGACTGCCGCTTCGGGCGCTTCACCGGGGAGCAGGGACTTGGATTTCTCTTCCTTCATCATCGGAGAAGACGTCGTCACCGCATGCTTCATCTTGATGGTGAGATTACGCAGCACGGCATCGTTGAACTTGAAGCCATGTTCCAGTTCAGCCAGCGTTTCGCCGTCGCACTCAATATTCATAAGCACGTAATGCGCCTTGTGGATTTTCTGGATGGGATAAGCCAACTGCCGCCGCCCCCAGTCTTCCAGGCGATGAATCTGACCGCCCTTGCTGGTAACGAGATTGCGATAGCGCTCCACCATCGCAGGCACTTGCTCGCTTTGGTCCGGGTGGACGATAAAGACGATTTCGTAATGACGCATGAACACTCCTTTTGGCAGAAGCCCTCCGGTCATGCTTTCCGGTAGGGCAAGGTTAGGAAACCGATAAGTATAACAGAAGGGGACAGGAATGGCTATACCAAAAATCCGGCGCTGTCACGAGTTTTAAATTTGACCGATTTTGTAGCAAATGAAGTGTCCGGTTGTCATATTGTTCAACTTCCCTGTGAGGAGGCAGAAGATGAGGCGAACGGAGTTGTTACAGGAGCTACGCAAGATGAGATTCGAAGAAGCCTGCGAGAGTTGGAATAGAGGACGGCTGACGCAGGAAGAAGCGGCCAGCCTGTTGGGAGTGAGTGATCGGACATTCCGGCGTTACCTCAACCGTTATGAAGCCGAAGGGTTAAACGGTTTGCTGGACAAGCGGCTGGAACAAGGCTCGAAGCGCAGCGCGCCGGTCGA
>JAISRR010000181.1 GCA_031273565.1 Zoogloeaceae bacterium
GAAGCACCGCAAACGATACTGCCACCTCATCAACCGCTGATGGCCAACGCGTTTCCTCAAAAGCTGACGACATCTGCGTGTGCGATTGCCCTGACCGGATCGCGCGGTGCCTGCCACGGACACCCGTCACCTGTATAATCGCCTCCATCTTTCGCATGGCGCAGTCGGAGCGCCATGCCCACCACCAACACCGACGAGAGAGAACGCCTTGCCTTTAGGCTTTTACATCATCATGGCCGCGCAATTTTTTTCCGCGCTGGCCGACAATGCGCTACTGATCGCCGCCATCTCCGTACTGCGTGACTTGCAGGCGCCCAGCGAATACGCGCCGCTGCTGAAGACCTTTTTCACCGTTTCCTACGTGGCGCTGGCCGCTTTCGTCGGCGCGTTCGCGGATTCCATGCCGAAATGGAAGGTGATGTTCATCAGCAACAACATCAAGATTCTCGGTTGCGTGATGATGTTCTGGGGCGTGCATCCGCTCATCGCCTACGCGGTGGTTGGTCTGGGCGCGGCAGCCTATTCGCCCGCCAAATACGGCATCCTGACCGAATACCTGCCGCATCGCCTGCTGGTGGTGGCGAATGGCTGGATTGAGGGGCTGACGGTCGGCGCCAGCGTCCTCGGCGTGGTGTTGGGGGGCACGCTGATTACGCCCCGCGTCACCCAGATGTTGCTTTCCGCGCCGTTGCCCTTTATCGATACCCCCGGCGAGATGGTCGTCGCCATCATCTGCCTGATTTACATCGTGGCCGCCCTCATCAATCTGTACGTGCCGGATACCGGCGTCGACCACAAGCCGCTGAAAAAGAACCCCATTTACCTGATTCACGAATTTGGCCACTGCGTCCGTCTGCTCTGGCGCGACAAGCTGGGACAGATTTCGCTCGCCGCCACCACCCTGCTCTGGGGCGCGGCCGCCACCTTGCAGATTATTGTCATCGACTGGGCGGAAGCGGCGCTCGGCATGAACCTTTCCTCTTCTTCCATGTTGCAGGGCGTCGTCGCCATCGGCGCCGCCGTTGGCGCGACCCTGGCCGCCCGCTTCATCACCCTGAAGAAATCGGTGCGCGTCCTTCCCCTCGGCATCGCCATCGGCGTTGTCGTCATCAGCATGAACCTCGCGCCCGACTTCGGTGTCGCGATTCCCATTCTGATTATCATCGGCGCGTTATCCGGCTTTTTTGTCGTGCCCATGAACGCCCTGCTGCAACACCGGGGACACATCCTCATGGGCGCGGGTCATTCCATTGCGGTGCAGAATTTCAACGAAAATCTCTCCATCCTGCTGATGACCGGCCTGTATTCCCTGATGCTCAGGGTCGGGCTTCCCATTTCCTGGGCGATTGTCCTGTTCGGCCTCTGCGTCAGCGGCGTCATGTACCTGATCCACCGCCAACATCTGGAAAACCAGCGCCAGCATGACGACGTGGCGATGCTGGACGACAGCGTGCGCTGAGGCAATGGCGAAAGTATTTGTTTATGTGATTTTTTTCTTTCCCTGTTCCCGGCGAAATCGGCATCATCTCTGCGTGTCCATATTGTTCTTGCATGAGAAACGCCGCATGAGCCTTCATCCCGATTCCGCTTCTTCTTTTCTGATTGTGCCCGGATTACACAACAGCGGCCCCGACCACTGGCAAACCTGGCTGGAAAAACTTTTACCGCGCGTCCGGCGCGTGCAGCAGGCCGATTGGGAAGCCCCCCGCCTGCCCGTCTGGGCCGATGTGGTGCGGCAGGCGCTACAGGAGACGGATGTTCCGCTCTGGATCATCGCGCACAGTTTCGGCTGTCTGGCGTCGGTCGCCGCCGCCAGAGCGTTCCCCCACAAGGTCAGGGGCGCGTTGCTGGTCGCTCCCGCCAATCCCGAACGCTTCCGGATTCCCGCGCATGAACTGGCGGGCGCGCTCCCCTTTCCCACGCGCCTCATCGCCAGCGCCAACGACCCCTGGATGCCGCTCGACAGCGCCTGCCGCTGGGCGGAAACCTGGGGCAGCGATTTCATTGATGTCGGCTGCCTGGGCCACATCAACACCGAGTCCGGCCACGGCCCCTGGCCTGCGGCGCTGGAACATCTGCGGGAATTGCAGGATGGGCGCGTACACGTACAATATGCACCGTCCCCCATCCGGTTTTCTGACCCTGTTCCCGCCTGACAAGGAAATACGCCATGCAACACCACTCCCGAATCGCCATCCTTGCCCTCGTCGCTGCTTTTCTGGCCGATGGCGTCCTTGCCCAGACCAGCAAGCTGCCGCTGGTCGAAGTCTATAAAAGCCCTTACTGCGGCTGTTGCGGCGCATGGGTGGCGCACATGCAAAAAGCCGGGTTTACGGTCAAGGTGCATGAAGTCACAGAGGTAAGCGCCCTCCGCGAACGTCTGGGCATCCCTGCCGCCCACGCCTCCTGCCACAGCGCGAAAGTTGGCGGCTATGCGCTGGAAGGTCATGTGCCCGCCGATGATGTCAAACGCCTGTTGCGGGAAAAACCCCAGGCCATCGGGCTGGCCGTCCCCGCCATGCCACTCGGCGCGCCCGGCATGGAAGTCCCTCCAGCGCAGGCAGAAAGCTATGCGACCCTGCTGCTCAGGCGCAACGCCCCGGCGCAAATCTACGTCCGGCATCCCGCCGGAAATCCATCCGCAACCCCTGAACCCTGAAACACACGTCGCGCCTGACGCCCTACCCAAGACGAATGTCGGTAATGCCTGCTGGCATCTGACTGTAAAAGTCGTAAAAAGCATATAACCATTCCGTCTTTGTTTTTACCAGTCTGCCTGTTACGGTTATAAAACCTTGCCGGCATGACCGGCGTTTTTTCTGGAGACTGATATGAGTTTATTCACCGACAATGCCCAGACCATCGGGCGCACGCCCCTGGTTCGTCTCAATCGCGTCACCGATGGCGCTGACGCTACCGTGCTGGCCAAAATCGAAGGTCGCAATCCCGCCTATTCGGTCAAAGACCGTATTGGCGTCGCGCTGGTCGAGGACGCGGAAAAACGCGGCCTGTTGGGACCCGGTAAAGAAATCGTCGAGCCGACTTCCGGCAACACCGGCATCGCGCTCGCTTACGTGGCGGCGGCAAAGGGGATTCCGCTCACGCTGACCATGCCGGAAACCATGAGCCTCGAACGCCGCAAACTGCTGGTGGCCTTCGGCGCGAAGCTGGTGCTCACCGAAGGCCCCAAGGGGATGGCGGGCGCGGTGGCGAAGGCGAGCGAAATCGCCGAATCCAATCCCGACAAATATGTGCTCCTGCAACAGTTCAAGAATCCGGCCAACCCGGCGATCCACGAAAGCACGACCGGCCCGGAAGTATGGGACGACACCAACGGCAAGGTAGATATCTTCGTTTCCGGCGTCGGCACCGGCGGCACAATCACAGGCGTTTCCCGCTATATCAAGAAGACGAAAGGCAAAGCCATTATCTCCGTGGCGGTGGAGCCGGAAACCAGTCCGGTGCTGACCCAGAAGAAGAGCGGTCAGCCGATTCAGCCCGGCCCGCACAAGATTCAGGGCATCGGCCCCGGCTTTGTGCCCGATGTGCTCGACCTGTCGCTGGTGGATGAAATCGAAAAGGTGAGCAACGAGGAAGCCATCGCCTACGCCCGCCGGCTGACCAAAGAAGAAGGCATTCTTTCCGGCATTTCGTCCGGCGCGGCGGTGGCGGCGGCGGTGCGGCAAGCCAGATTGCCGCAGAACAAGGGCAAGACCATCGTCGTCGTTCTGCCCGATTCCGGCGAACGCTACCTGTCCTCCGTCCTCTTCGAGGGCGTGTTCGACGCGACGGGCACCGCACTGTGAGCGGCGGCGCGGCCATTCCTCTTCCGCGGCCTGCGGAAGGCGAAAACGCCCCGCCCGCCAGCACGCCTTTTGCCCCGCCGGGCGCGCTGCATCTGGACATCAACGGCATCGTTGATGAGTTGCGCGCCCTGCGGGTGCGTTCATTGCAAACGCGGCAACGCATCGGCAGGCCGCCCAAGCTGCCGTCGCGCAAGGCGCTTTCAGGTGTGCTGGACGGACTGTCGGCGGCGTTGTTCCCCAATCGTCTGGGCGCGCCGGAATTGACCGATGAAGGTCTTGATTATTTCGTCGGCTACACGCTGGACAACGCCCTGCGCACCTTGCATTCCGAGGTGCGGCGGGAATTGCGTTTCGCGGCGAACCTGACGCCGGAAGGTCTGGCGCAGAGCGAAATCGCCCCGGCCAACGCCATTGTCCAGGCGTTTTCAGCGCGGCTGCCGCAGATACGCGCCCTGCTCGAAAGCGACATCATCGCCGCCTATCAGGGCGATCCGGCAGCGCGCAGCGTCGACGAAGTGCTGGTCTGTTATCCGGGGATCACCGCCATCACCTATCACCGGCTGGCGCATGAGTTATATACGCTGGGCGTGCCGCTCATTGCCCGCATCATCTCCGAAATCGCCCACTCGGCGACCGGCATCGACATTCATCCGGGCGCCACCATCGGCGGCAGTTTCTTCATCGACCACGGTACCGGCGTCGTCATCGGCGAAACCTGCGTCATTGGCGAGCGGGTGCGCATCTATCAGGCCGTCACGCTGGGCGCCAAACGATTTGAAGTGGATAAAAACGGCGAACTCCTCAAAGGCGGCGCGCGGCACCCGATTGTCGAGGATGATGTGGTGATCTACGCGGGCGCAACCATTCTGGGACGCATCACCATCGGGCGCGGCTCCTCCATCGGCGGCAGCGTCTGGCTTACCCGGAGCGTGTCGCCCAACAGCAACATCACCCAGGCGCTGGTTCGCAGTGACGAATTCAGCACGGGTGGCGGCATATAAGAAATCTGTATAACTAAATGCAAAAAAGATGTGTATCTTGCCTGCCACAGATTGTAACAAACATTGACGTTCACCCTTTGCCATCAAGGAGATTGACAACATGACCGATATTCACGAGGCGCAAACCGCACTGGGCGATATTGCCGCCCGGACACTTGCGAACGCCACCAAAACCGTCCCGATGCTGGGACGCATCACACCGCGCTGGTTGCCGCAATTTCTGCAATGGGTGCCGGTCGAAGCCGGTATCTACCGCGTCAACAAGGTAAAGGACGAAGGCAGCATCGCCGTTGACTGTTCCTCCCGCAATGATGAAAAAGAATTGCGGCAAACCTTTGTCGATTATGAAGAATGGGGGCGCGAGTACGCGCTTTCCGCCGTCAATGCCGTGGTTGATGTGCACACCCGCGTTTCCGACCTCTACAGCAGCCCGCACAACCAGATTCAGGAGCAATTGCGCCTGACCATCGAAATCATCAAGGAACGCCAGGAGTCCGAACTCATCAACAACCCGGAATACGGCATTCTGAACAACGTCGCCGACGAGCAGCGCGTGCAACCGCTGACCGGCGCGCCGACACCGGACGATTTCGACGAACTGATTGCCCGCGTGTGGAAGCAACCGGCCTTTTTCCTCGCCCACCCGCGCGCCATCGCCGCCTTCGGGCGTGAATGCACCCGCCGTGGCGTGCCCCCCCCGACCGCTTCGCTCTTCGGCTCGCAATTCATCACCTGGCGCGGCATTCCGCTCGTGCCCAGCAACAAGCTGGAAATCAAGGAGGGCAAAACCAACATTATCCTCCTGCGCACCGGCGAATCCCGTCAGGGCGTGGTCGGCCTCTACCAGCCCAACCTGCCGGGCGAACAAAGCCGGGGGCTGGCCGTGCGTTTCATGGGCATCAACCACAAGGCCATCGCCTCCTACCTGATTTCGCTCTACTGCTCGCTCGCGGTGCTTACCGAAGACGCGCTCGCCGTGCTCGAAAACGTGGAAGTGGACAAGTACCATGACTACGCCAACAAGTACTTCTAATGGTTCGGGCGGACGGTCGGGATTGAGCCACACACCCATCGCGCCGGAGTCGCTGGGCTTGC
The DNA here is from genome assembly GCA_031273565.1 of Zoogloeaceae bacterium. Taxonomy (GTDB): domain Bacteria; phylum Pseudomonadota; class Gammaproteobacteria; order Burkholderiales; family Rhodocyclaceae; genus Azovibrio. Next base: position 5,903 of record JAISRR010000181.1, read on the forward strand.
CCGGCGAAGCGGAACTGGCGCAGTTGGCGAGCCAGTTCTTCAACGAACTGCCGAATCAGTGGGAACCCGGCAAGACCTGTCCCGAACTGGTTGCCAGGGGACTGGAAGCTGGCAAAGCATTGGGGCTTGAATCCGCATCGCCGGACGTATCGAGCCTGACGGCAGACGCGCTGGCCGCCTTGTCCGCTTCCGGCACGGACACGGCGGATTCCATCCCGCCGCCGCCCCACTCCGTCAACCCCGCGCCTCGCGTGGCGGGCACATGGCAAACCGGCGGCATTCCGGGCGCCATTCCCGCTGGCTTGCCGGATTCCCTGAGTTCGACCCGGCTGGCCATCCCCGTGAGCCTGCACATTCCCCTGCCGGAAATCCGGGAACTGGAAAACGTGCTGAACCCGGACAATCCTGTGCGGGCAGGATCGCCGACGACGGTGGCAAACCCCGCCTATTATTTTCTGGAACACGAATCGGCGTATCCCTCCGGCATTCGCGTGCCCGGCACCCTGCCCTACGGCGAAATCCCGCTCGCGCAACATGCCCTGTTGCCGGGACAGGCGTTCGATGTTGAGGCCGCCCGCAACGACTTTCCCATTCTCAGGGAAACGGTGAGCGGCGGTCGCCCGCTCGTCTGGCTGGACAACGCCGCCACCACGCAAAAACCGCAAGCCGTCATCGACCGGCTGGCGTATTTTTACGCCCACGAAAACTCCAACATCCACCGCGCCGCGCACGAACTGGCGGCGCGTTCCACGGATGCTTTCGAGGGCGCGCGCGAAATCGTGCGCCGTTTCGTGAATGCCCGTTCCGCCAACGAAATCATCTTTGTGCGCGGCACGACGGAGGGCATCAATCTGGTGGCGCAAAGCTGGGGACGACAAAACCTGAAAGCGGGCGACGAAATCCTCATCACCTGGCTGGAGCACCACGCCAACATCGTGCCGTGGCAACAACTGGCTGCCCAGACCGGGGCGGTGTTGAAGGTCGCTCCCGTAGACGACCTGGGACAGGTGTGCATCGAAGAATACGAAAAGCTCCTGGCTTCATCAAGGGTAAAGCTTGTCGCCTTCACCCAGGTTTCAAACGCCCTGGGCACCATCACCCCTGCCGCGCTGCTGACGCAACTCGCGCACGCGCAGGGCGCAAAAGTGCTGGTGGACGGCGCGCAATCCGTCTCCCACCTGCGTGCTGACGTGCAGGCGCTCGATTGCGACTGGTTCGTTTTTTCCGGTCACAAAGTCTTCGGCCCGACCGGTATCGGCGCGGTGTACGGCAAGGAAGCCCTGTTAAACGCCACCGACCCCTGGCAGGGTGGCGGCAACATGATCCGCGATGTCACTTTCGAGAAAACGCTTTACCATGACACCCCGGCGCGTTTCGAAGCCGGCACCGGCAACATCGCCGACGCCGTTGGCCTGGGCGCGGCGCTGGAATACGTGGAGAGCATCGGCATCGACAACATCGCCCACCACGAACACGAGCTCCTCACCTATGGCACGCGCCTGCTGGAAGACATCCCCGGCGTGCGCCTGATCGGCAGGGCGGCGGACAAGGCTGGCGTGCTCTCCTTCGTGCTCGATGGTCACAAGACGGAAGACATCGGCGCGGCGCTGAACAAGGAAGGCATTGCGGTTCGCGCCGGGCACCACTGCGCGCAGCCCATCCTGCGCCGCTTCGGTCTGGAAGCCACCGTGCGCCCCTCGCTCGCGCTCTACAACACCCACGCCGATCTGGACGCACTGGCGGCAGCGGTGCGGAAAATCAGGAATCAGGGGGCGAGAATCGGGTAGGCTCGCAATTGTCCTGTCCCGTTCATCCGGGAATCGAAAAAGCCCGGCGACCTGCGT
>JAISRR010000204.1 GCA_031273565.1 Zoogloeaceae bacterium
GCGGTGTTCAAGGCGTCTTCGGTGATTGTCTGTTTGCAGAGTTAACATTCTGCCGTGTTTTTTTATTCCTTCAAGGAGCTAACATCATGTCTTTCCGTTTGTATCAATTACCCGTTCTGGCAGTATTGGCGATGTTTTCCTGGTCGGCGCATGCCGATGAAGTACAGGTGGCGGTCGCCGCCAATTTCACCGCGCCCATGAAAGCGATTGCCGCTGAATTCGAGAAGGACACCGGGCACAAGGTCACGGCTTCTTTTGGCGCGACGGGCGGTTTATATGCCCAGATTAATAATGGCGCGCCGTTTGACGTGTTTTTCTCCGCCGATGACAGTACGCCCATCAAGCTGGAAAAGGCGGGCGCCATTGTCCCCGGTAGCCGTTTCACCTACGCCATCGGCACACTGGTATTGTGGAGCGCCAAGGAAGGCTATGTGGATGGCAATGGCGACGTGCTGAAAAAGGGCGATTTCCAGCATCTTTCCATCGCCAATCCCAGGACCGCGCCCTATGGCGCGGCGGCGATTCAGGCATTGACCAAACTGGGGCTGCTGGAAACCCTGCAAGCCAGATTCGTGCAGGGCGAAAACATCACCCAGGCCTATCAGTTCATTTCCACCGGCAATGCCGAACTGGGCTTCGTGGCGCTCTCCCAGGTGTACAAGGACGGCAAAATCACCAGCGGCTCCGCCTGGATTGTGCCGGACAACCTCTATGAATCCATCCGTCAGGACGCCGTGATTCTTGCCAGAGGCGGCAGCAACCCCGCCGCCCAGGCGCTGGTCGACTATCTGAAGGGGCCGAAAGCCGCCGCCGTCATCAAGTCTTACGGCTACGGTCTGTAAGCTGACGCATCGACGCACATGGACGCCGCCAGCCTATCCGCCATCTGGCTCACCCTTAAACTGGCAAGTCTGGTGACGGCGCTGCTCCTGCTGGTCGGGACGCCGATCGCCTGGTGGCTGTCGCGCACCCGTTCCCGCTGGAAGGGGCCGGTCGGTGCGATTGTGGCGCTACCGCTGGTGCTGCCGCCGACGGTATTGGGCTTCTATCTGCTGCTGTTCATGGGGCCACATGGCCCCGTAGGGAAAATCACCCAGGCGCTGGGCTGGGGCGTATTGCCCTTTTCCTTCACCGGACTGGTGATTGCTTCCGTGTTCTATTCCCTGCCTTTTGTGGTGCAGCCCATTCAAAACGCTTTTGAAGCGGTGGGCGCGCGCCCGCTGGAAGTCGCCGCCAGCCTGCGGGCAAGCCCGTGGGACGCTTTTTTCAGCATCGCCCTGCCGCTGGCGCGTCCCGGCTTTGTCACCGCCGCCATTCTCGGTTTTGCCCACACGGTCGGCGAATTCGGCGTGGTGCTGATGATCGGCGGCAACATCCCCGGCAAAACCCAGGTGCTGTCCGTGCAGATTTACAACCATGTGGAAGCGATGGAATATGGACAGGCGCACATCCTCTCGGCGGGCATGTTGCTCTTCAGCTTTCTGGTGCTGCTGGCGTTGTACGGGCGTCGTCAATACAAAGGGTGGAGCCGGTGATCGAGGCAACTTTTCAGCTCACCCGTTCCGGCTTTCGTCTGGACGTGGATTTACGCCTGCCGGAAAAAGGCGTCACCGCCCTGTTCGGACATTCCGGTTCCGGCAAAACCACGCTCCTGCGCTGCGTGGCCGGCCTGAATCGCGCGCCCGCAGGACGTTTAACCGTCGCGGACGAAATCTGGCAGGACGAAGCGAAAGGCATCTTTCTGCCCACCCACAAACGTCCGTTGGGTCTGGTCTTTCAGGAAGCCAGCCTGTTCCCCCATCTCTCGGTGCGTAAAAATCTGGAATACGGCATGAAGCGTTCGGGCAACAAGGCGGGCGAAGGATTTGACGCCAGCATAGACCTGCTTGGTATCCGCCCGCTGCTCGACCGCGCCCCGGAAAGCCTTTCCGGTGGCGAGCGGCAACGGGTCGCCGTCGCCCGCGCCCTCCTGACCCGCCCCCGCCTGCTCCTCATGGATGAGCCGCTGGCGGCGCTGGATTTGAAACGCAAGCTGGAAATCCTGCCCTACCTCGAAAAACTGCGCGAAGAACTGGATATTCCCGTGCTCTACGTCAGCCACGCCCCCGACGAAGTGGCGCGGCTTGCCGACCACCTGGTGCTGCTGGAAAACGGACAGGTCGTCGCCAGCGGCCCGCTCACGGAAACCCTGGCGCGCGCCGACCTGCCCCCCACTTTCGCCGACGACGCGGGCATTGTGCTGGAAACCACGGTTGCCGCCCACGAAGCGGATGGCCTCACCCGGCTGGAATTCCCCGGCGGGAAACTCTACGTTTCCCATCGGGACAAACCGCCCGGCAGCCGCCTGCGTTGCCGCATCCACGCCAGCGATGTCAGCCTCGCGCTGGCGGCGCATGGCGACAGCAGCATCCTGAATACCTTCCCTGTCACCGTGCAGGCGGTTGTCGCCACGGATACCCCCGGTCATATCCTGGCGCAACTTGCCTTGCAAGACGGCACGCTTCTGCTTGCCCGCATCACCGAACGCTCCCGCGTCGCGCTCGGCATCACGCCGGGATTGCCTGTTGTCGCGCAAGTCAAATCTGTGGCGCTGCTGGCCTGAATCAACCTGAAAACGGAGTTTTTTATGTCCCTCCACGCGAACACCGAACAACACACCCAACGCAGTATGCGGCGTGTCCACGCAGACAAACTGGAACACCTCTGGCAAAAACACCTGCCGCCGGAATACCGCGCGTTGGTCATCGCGCCGCTGGATATCCGCTGCTACCGCGATTACGAAATGACCGCCGAACGCGATGTCGGTCATGATGAAGACGACAAACCCTGCTTCACCGCCCACCGCTTCGGTCTCTTTGAACCGCGCTCCGACGATGACGAAGAGTTCTATTCCGTACTCGCCTACGGCGAATCCCTCGCCGCCTGGCGTCTGCGTGATGATCGCTGGCTGATCTGGCGTGAAATCATCAGCGAAGAAAACTGCGGCGAAGCAAGAAGCTTTTATTGTCTGGCGCAGGAAATGCCGAGATGAAAGGCAGAGCGGGCGAGGGGCGTTCCTGTGGACGGGCGGGCTTTACAGCGACCGCAAAAATTCCAGCAACGCTTCCCGGTCGGCGGCGAACAACGCCTTGCCATGTTGCACTTGCGGTGTCTGGGGGGGGATGCAGGGGGCAAAAAGCCAGATGGCGAAAGCCGATTTTCGGCCAGCGCAATTCCACCGTCGCGCCATCCGCCAGAGGTTCCAGGCGCGTCTCCCATTCCAGAAAGGCTTCGCCTTCGCCGGGCACGCGACTCACCCTTGACTCACTCTCCAAGCCACATGGGCATGATCGCCGCTGTTGCGGGGCAGAGAGCCACCGCGCTCCCAGGAGCGCCGCAGTCTGAGCGCCCGACACAACATCGCCGAACGCCTTTCACGCTCCAGCTATCTGACAGGGCAATTGCACACGCGAATGCCACAGGCGCTTTGAAAATGGGAGGTAGGGCGGGTTCAGGTAGGGCGGTTTCTTCGATCCCGCCCTACCTTGCGCCGCAGGTCAACAACGGCGGTATCGTAGATCCCGCCCTGCCTGCCGTCATTCCCTTGTAGGGGAATGACGGTGTTTGCGGCCAGGGCCTCGGTGTCAGTCAAATGCGATTGCCCTGAGCTATCTGAACAAACCCTCCAGTTGGGCGTCGCTCAATTCCTGTCCCAGAAAGAGGCGATAAAAACGGCGGGTTTCCGTGGGAACGTCCAGCGGGAAATCGGTCGGGTAAAAGAGGTTCGCCAACCACAACGCGCCCAATGCCCGCATGACGGAAGGCGGGCGATCCACCCAGTTGTGCGGCCAGCGCGGAATCAGGTGGATGCGTCCTTCGCGCACGGCATTGACGCCCTGCCAGCGGGGGGATTGCCGCACCAGACTGGCGAAACCCCGGTCATGCGTGAGGATGATGTCCGGCGCGTAGGCCAGCACCTGCTCCAGACTGACCTTTTCCATGCCATAGTGGTCTTTGGGCGTACAGCGATACACGTTGTAAGCGCCCGCAAGCTCAAGGGCTTCGGTATGAAAGGAGAGATGGCAATCCGTTGTCAGCCCGTCCGGCCCTTCGGCGTAATAGACGCGGGGGCGTCTGGCTTCCGGGATGGTTTTGAGTTTCTCCAGCCGGACAAGCGTTTGTTCCACATCACGCGCCAGTTCCTCGCCGCGTTTTTCCTGACGCAGAAGTTTCCCGGTAAACCGCAGGGCGGCAGGCCAGTCGGCAAGGGTGTCAAGCTGGATAAAGACGACCGGCAGGCCCATTCTGGCAAATCCCGCCTCAATCCTGTTCGCGTCGACAAACGGACTTTTCCAGCCAATCGCAAAATCCGGTTGCAAGGCCAACACCGCTTCGGCGTTCATCTGCGGCCCCTGCCCGAACACGCCGCCCAGCACCGGCAATCGGCTGACGCGGGGCGGAAAGAATTCAGCGGCGGCGGGCGGCACGGCAAAACTCAGGCCGATCATGTTCTCCGGGTTGATGACGTGCAGCAACACATTCAGGGGCGGCGCGGAACCGAAAACACGATAAGGCCGATCCGTAATATCGGGAATGACGACCTTGCGTCCCGCCATGTCGGTAAGCGTCAGGGGATTGGCGGGCGGCGTGGCTTTGGTCGCGGCGGTAGCGGAGTTGCCATGCGCTTCATTCCGGGGCGCGTTATGTTGTCCGCCATGTTGCGTTTGCGCTCCGGCGTGTTCGCCATGTTGGGCGAAAATGGGGGAGGCGTTGCAACAGAGCGCAACGCCCAGCGCGACAAACAGGGATTTTGCGTGTGGAAAAGACATTCTGGCTCCTTCGTTTTTCAGGCGTTACCGGTTGTTATGTATATTCATTCACAGCGAATGTTGTGCCAGGGTTCTGATATTGTCCGGGAGGCACGATTGCGCCGTCTTTACGGGATGCGGGCGGGCGTTCAGGCGAAAGAGATGTCTTTCGGGAAATTCATTATGTATCGTTAACTACAATGGTTGTCGTAAACCCTTCAATCCGGGGCCATCGCGCCCCGCTGCGCTTAGAACCTGTTTGCGATCTTTCAATACATGCGGGGGAGCAACCACCCCGTCAGGCTTCGCCTGCCACCCCTCCAAAGGAGGGGAATGAGGGGTGGGCTTCGCCTGCCACCCCTCCAAAGGAGGGGAATGAGGTTGTATCGGGGAATTCCCCTCCTCTGGAGGGGTGCCCCGAAGGGGCGGGGTGGTGGGTTTTGCAA
>JAISRR010000037.1 GCA_031273565.1 Zoogloeaceae bacterium
GACATTCTCGATATTGACAACCACGCCGTGCGCGAGTCGCAGATTGCCCGCCTGAAACAGATTCGCGCCAGCCGCGATACGGCGGCGGTGGAAGCCGCGCTCGCCGCGCTGACCCGCGCTGCCGAAACGGGCGACGGCAACTTGCTCGACCTGACGGTAAAGGCCATCCGCCTGCGCGCGACGGTGGGCGAGGTGTCGGACGCGCTGGAAAAAGTATTCAGCCGCTTCCGCGCCAACAACCAGACCATTTCCGGCGTCTATGGCGGCGTGGTGGAAGGCGAGAACAACTGGGAAAGCCTGAAAGCCGATGTAGCGAAATTCGCCGAAGAAGAAGGTCGCCGTCCGCGCGTCATGATCGCCAAACTGGGGCAGGATGGTCACGACCGGGGCGCGAAAGTGGTGGCGACCGCCTACGCCGACCTGGGTTTCGACATCGACATGGGGCCGCTCTTCCAGACCCCGGAAGAAGCGGCGCGTCAGGCGGTGGAAAACGACGTGCACGCTGTAGGCGTTTCCTCGCTGGCGGCGGGACACAAAACCCTGCTGCCGGAACTGGTCAAGGCGCTGAAAGCGCAGGGCGCGGACGATATCATCGTCTTCGCGGGCGGCGTGATTCCCGCGCAGGATTACGATTTTCTTTATGCCGCCGGAGCCAGGGCCATCTTCGGGCCGGGCACGCGCATCGAAGATTCCGCCAAAGTGGTGCTGGAAGAGATCAGGAAGGTGCGCGGGTAAAAGAAAATCGGGAAAAATCGCGGCCTGAATCTGATTGCGCTTACTGCAACGTTGTCCGGGCGAAAAGTTCGGCAACTTCCTGTGCGGTAAAGCGGTATTCGCGGTTGCAAATATCGTCCCGAATGACGATTTCGCCGTGCTCGGCCAGAATGTTTTCGGCTTCCTGTTGTCCCAGCGCGCGCAACATGTCGGCGATTTTTTCCCGATTTTCCGGGCAGTGATACACCACGGGACGCGCTTCAAACAGGCGCACGCCCTTGTCGTGCGTCTCACCGTGATGGATTTCTTCAGGAAACAGGCGTTGCAGGAGGGCAGGGGGACTGGATTGCAGCAATTCTTCCGCCTTGAGCGTTGCGGCGAGGTGGCCAATGCGCGTCCAGCCGTCTGCGTCGAGCGCGTCCGCTCCGGGCATTTTTTGCAGAAACAGGCAACCGGCGGCGGTTTCGTCAGCGGCCAGAAAAAGGCGAGCTTCCTGTTGCTCGGACTGTTCAAGATAGTGCCCGAAAATCTGCGCGATGGAATCGCCAGCCAGTGGCACGAAACTCTGGTAAGGCTGGCGCGCGTCTGGCGTATCCAGCGAAAGCATCAATTGTCCGCCCTGATCGGCGCCCAGCAATTGCGGCACGCCGAGCGTAGCCAGGTCGCAGGCATCCACACTGCGTGTCTGCGCCATGCCGCGCAAGCGCAATTGTTCGTCACAATCCATCACCAGCCGCGATACAGGAGATTGCGCTGGCCCGCATAATTGAAAAGTCAGCCATCCCGCCTGCTTCAACTGCGCGGCGATGAGCGCCGTGACCGCCGCCATTTCACCTAACAGGCGCGCAATGGTCGGGGCGTACTGGCGACCTTGCTGCATGGCCTGCCAGCAACCTTCCAGCCGCACGATTGCGCCGCGTATATTCAGATGTTCAAACAAAAACCGGGTAACGCTGCCTTCGCTCACAGCAATTCCCTTGCGTATTTCTGCTCATCGAAGCCAACCAGCAGCGTTTTTCCGCTATCCAGCACCGGACGCTTGATTAACGCCGGATATTGCCGCATGAGCGCCTGAGCCTTGTCGACGTCAACCTCCGCGCGTTCAGCGTCGCTCAATTTTTTCCACATCAGCCCACGGGTGTTGAGCAGGGTCTTGTAATCGCTACGCGCAATCCAGTCCGGCAAATGCGCCTCGACCACGCCCGTTTTCTTGTAATCGACAAACTCGTATTCCAGCCCATGCTCAGACAACCAGACGAAAGCCTTTTTCATGGTGTCGCAATTCTTGATGCCGTAGATGGTTAACATGCGTTTTCCTGTTGAGGGGGAAACCCGATATTCTATACGGTGAATGAAAGTGCGTGTGAGAGGCCAAAAGACTTGCAGGGCCTTGGCCCAGTACCAGTACGGAAGAACAAGAGCCGGACACACTGGAAAATCTTGCGACGGTAATTTTACATAATATAAATTATACGAACTAGACACCCCGTCGAAATATGACAACAGAACAGGGAAATTTACAATCCATTTGTAAGGAGTGTAAGGAGCCAATAGAATTGCACAATCCCGCGCAAAAGAATCACGCACTACTTACCGCCCTGTGTATTGCGTGACGCGCAAGAGAAATATGGGGGGCGTGGCGTTCTGGTTTGGTGTTGGGAGTTCCCCGCATGGGTCGGGCTGTCCTGGGCTATGCGGGGCTTGCTGGCGGACAATGGCCCATCACGAAAGGAAGGTGTCAGAATTCCACCATTTCTACTTTGCTTTGACAGACATGACTATGCTGTCAAGGCAAAGTAGAAATGTCCCCTGGTGACACGACTGTTGGTTCTACCCCAATTTGCAAAACACATTGACCGAGCACGGTGTAAGCCTGCGGCAGGGCAAGCAGGAACACGACCGGCAAACCGCCGAAATCGACAGTCTCAAGCGTCATCGCAACATCTATCCCCGCGTCAGCAACACCACCGCCTGCGCCTCTATCGCCTCGTTACGTCCCAGATAGCCCAGTTTTTCATTGGTTTTACCCTTGACATTGACGCATTCCGGCGGCAATTCCAGGTCGACCGCCAGAGTTGCGCAGATGGCGGGGATGTAGGGCGCAAGGCGCGGTTGTTGGGCGACCAGCGTGGCGTCGACATTGACGGGTCGCCAACCCCGTTCACGCACCCGTCGCAGGGCTTCGCGCAGCAAGACCCGGCTGTCCGCGCCCTGATGGCGCGGGTCGCTGTCAGGAAAATGACCGCCAATGTCGCCCAGTCCCGCCGCGCCAAGCAGGGCGTCGGTGAGCGCGTGCAACAGGGCGTCGGCGTCTGAGTGACCGAGCAAGCCTTTTTCGAAGGGAATATCCACTCCGCCCAGAATGAGTTTGCGTCCCGGCGTCAGGACATGCACGTCATAACCCTGTCCGACCCTGAATTCAGGTGTTGTCATGTTTTTGCCTTTCGGTTTCCTGCGTTTCGCGCCCGCGCAAAATCCATTCGGCCAGCGCCAGGTCCGTAGGATAGGTGACTTTCAGATTGCTGATGTCGCTGTCGACCAGACGTGGCGCAAACCCGGCGGCTTCCATCGCGCCAGCCTCATCCGTTACTGCATCGTGCGTCGTCAACGCCGCGCGCAACAGACCGTAGCGGAACATCTGCGGCGTCTGCGCCAGCCACAAGCCCGCCCGTGGCAGCGTTTCACGCACCTGTACGCCCGCGCCATCCCGTACCGCCTCCCCCCGTTTCAGGGTATCGGCGAGCGGCGCGGCCAGCAGGCCGCCGACCGCGTCTTCGGCAAGCGTCGTTACCAGATGATCGAGCATCGCGGGAGAAAGACAGGGACGCGCCGCGTCGTGCACCAGCACCCAGTCATCCGGCAAGACGGTATCGCCGACGGCGGCCAGGGCGTTACGCACGCTTTTCGCCCGACTCGCGCCACCGCAAAACAGCACGCCCAGCCGGTCGCCAAACGTCTGCCACAAGGTCTGCCATTCAGACCAGTATGCATCGCCGGGCGAAAGCGCCACCCATACGCGGACAATCTCCGGGCAGTGGCAAAACACGTTCAACACGTGCCATAGCAACGGCCTGCCCATGATATTCAGGTATTGCTTGGGAAGTTCAGCGCCCAGACGGGAGCCGCTGCCAGCGGCGGGAATGATTGCGTAACATTGAGCCATGCCGCGATTTTAGAGCCGGACGCGCAGAAAACATAGTCGTGCCAAGGCAATCGCACACGCAGATGTCGTCAGCTTTTGAGGAAACGCGTTGGCAATCAGCGGTTGATGAGGTGGCGGTATCGTTTGCGGTGCTTCACACCAAAAAGTCGAACGCGCCGACCAACGGCGCGAATGCCTCCTGGGAGCGCGGGGCGCCAGCCCCGCTTCATCCGTGAACCCTGCGGGGCTGGCGCCCCGCGCTCCCGGAATCGCAGCCTGAGCGGGTTCAGGTAGGACGGGTTCAGGTAGGGCGCTTTCTCCGAAAGCGCCGCATGTTAAACAAACGGCGGTATCGTAGATCCTGCCCTACCTGCCGTCATTCCCTTGCAGGGGAATGACGGTGTTTGCGGCCAGGGCCTCGGTGTCAGTCAAATGCGATTGCCCTGATCGTCGTGCGTGCCGGGGGGGCTGCACTGCGGTACTATCCCTGCCTGTAATTTTTTCAGCCCGACGCCACAATGAATCACACTACCGCCCCCCTTGAGCAGGAAATACGACTGGCCGCTACGGATACGATCTTCACGCCCCAACTCCATCTCGCCAGCCTCGAAATCAGCGGCGCGGACGCCCGCGCCTTTTTGCACAATCAGTTCACCAATGACGTGAAATCCCTGCAAACCGCTCAGGCGCAGCTTTCCGCCTGGTGCACCGCCAAAGGTCGCGTGGTGGCGAATTTCATCCTGTACCCGCTGGCGTCAGATGAGGCTGGCGATACCTTCCGCCTGCTGCTCTCCCCCGAATTGCTGCCGAATTTCATCAAACGCCTGCAAATGTACGTCTTGCGTTCGCGGGTAAAACTGACCCGTTTGTCGGGCGCTTTTGGGCATCTGGGTTTATCCGGCGCGAATTCCACGGATGCCCTGACCGCCATCGGTCTGCCCGCGCCCAAAACCCCTTTGAGCGTTGCCACTCAGGGCGAAACCAGCATCATCCGCCTGCCGGACGGGCGTTTTATCCTCACTGCACCGGAGGAATCCCTGTACGCTTTCCAGCAGCAACTTTCCGCCCAAACCCGAATTCAACCCACAAGCCAGACCGCCTGGGCATGGCTGGACATACAGGCCGCGCTGCCGTGGATTACCGCCGCGACGACCGAAGCCTTCGTGCCGCAGATGATGGATTTTGAAAAAATGAGCGGCGTCAGTTTTACCAAAGGCTGCTACCCCGGTCAGGAGATCGTCGCGCGCTCGCAATATCTGGGGCAGGTCAAACGCCACCTCTATCGCGTTGCCAGCGAACATCCCCTCACGGCGGGCGAAGAGCTGCATTCCCCCGCCAGCTCCGGTCAGGCGGCAGGCAAAGTCGTCACCGCCGCCGCCGCCATCGACCCGACGGGCGCTTACGCGGCGCTCGCCGTCGTGCTGGATGCCGCCGCCGCCGACCTGCGTCAAGGCAGCGTCGATGGCGCAATCGTGCGGGTAACGCCCGTATACCAAAGCTGATAAGTTACTTTAAGAAAGGCACATAATCAATTGATTATTAATAATTTATTCTTGAACAGCGCAAGCGCAGGCACCCCATGTGCCTGATTCTGTTCGCCTGGCAGGCGCACGCGGATTATCCGCTGGCGCTCGCCGCCAACCGGGATGAGTTCTACCACCGCCCTACCCTGCCCCTCGCGCCCTGGCGCGATGCCCCGGAAATCATCGGCGGGCGTGACCTGGCGGCAGGCGGCGGTTGGCTGGCGACCCATGCGGATGGTCGTTTCGCCGCCGTCACCAATGTGCGTCAGGGATTGCAAGCTCAAACCGGCGCAAAATCACGCGGACAACTCTTGATAAATTACTTGAAGAGTAATCTTCAACCAATTGAATATATTAAAAATATAGAGCCTGAATCCTACGATGGATTTAACCTGCTGCTCGGCAATCGGCAAGAACTTTATTATTACTCCAACCGTAACGACACCCGACCGGAACGTTTGCAACCCGGCATCTATGGCGTTTCCAATCACCGTCTGGACACCCCCTGGCCGAAAGTCGTCAGTGCCAGAAAAGCCTTCGCCGCCGCCCTTGCGACCCTGCCCGCGCCGGAACCTTTCTTTCAGCTTCTCGCCGACCGCAGCCTCGCCGCCGACCCGGAATTGCCTCAAACCGGCGTGCCGCTTGCCGTGGAACGGATGCTTTCCGCCATTTTCATCACCTCGCCCGACTATGGCACCCGCGCCTCAACCCTGTTGTTCCGTCACCGGGAGGGTCATTTCAGCATGACCGAACGCAGCTTCGGGCCGGAAGGACGGCTGCTGGGAGAAACCACCCACGCAAACTGATAGAATCGCAACCCCCCCACATCAAAAACGCTGACCCTACCCGGTTTCCGGTTAACCTCTTTCATCACTTTTTCATCCATCACGCCATGCATATCCCCAATGAATTAAAGTACGCCGCGACACATGAATGGGCGCGTCAGGAAACGGATGGCGAGCTTACGATTGGAATCACCGACTACGCTCAGGATTTACTGGGCGATCTGGTGTTCGCGCAGTTGCCCGCTGTCGGGCAAAACGTCGCGGCGGGCGAAGCCATCTGCGTGCTCGAATCCGTCAAGACGGCCGCCGATGTCCATGCCCCGGTCAGCGGCGTCATCGCCGCCATCAATACCGCTTTGCAGGATGCTCCGGAACAGGTCAATCAGGACAGCTACGCCGCCTGGCTGTTCCGCATCGTGCCCGGCAACGCCGCCGATTTTTCCAGTCTGCTCGACGCCGCGCAATACAAGGCTGCGGTCGACGCGGGCTGATTCCTTCCGGCACGTTGCCCCCCGATCAAAATCCATTGGTCGACGCCTTGCCGTCTTCTCGGCTAGAATTGCGCTTTCCCGCAGCGCGTATTTCCATGACCAAATACATCTTCGTTACCGGCGGCGTGGTGTCCTCTCTGGGCAAGGGCATCGCCGCCGCGTCGCTTGGCGCCATTCTTGAATCACGGGGCATCAAGGTGACGCACCTGAAG
>JAISRR010000043.1 GCA_031273565.1 Zoogloeaceae bacterium
GACGTGAAAAGCTACCGCCAGTTGCCCTTGCATTTTTATCAGATCCAGATCAAGTTCCGCGACGAGATTCGCCCCCGCTTCGGCGTCATGCGCGGGCGGGAATTTCTGATGAAGGATGGCTAGTCCTTCCACGCCAGTTTTGAGGATCTGAAGCGGGAATACCAGCGCATGTACGAGACCTAGACCCATATTTTTACGCGCCTGGGGCTGGAATTCCGCGCCGTGGCGGCGGATACCGGCTCCATCGGTGGCACCGGCTCGCATGAATTCCACGTCATCGCCGAAACCGGAGAGGATGACATCGCCTATTGCCCGGACTCTGATTACGCCGCCAATGTGGAGCTGGCCGAAGCCCTGGCTCCGGCAACGCCCCGGCCCGCCGCCGCGCGCGCTCTGGAAAAAATCGCGACGCCCGGAAAAACCGCCTGCGTTGAGGTTGCCGAATTTCTGAACATTCCCCTGCAACAACTGGTCAAGGCCATTGCCGTGGTCAGCGAAAGCGCGGAAGACAAGAAAACCTTCGCCCTGCTCCTGCTGCGCGGCGATCATGAACTGAACGAGGTCAAGGCGGGCAAAATTGCCGCGCTTGAGGCGTTTCGCCTTGCCTCTGAATCCGAAATCGTGGAATTTCTGGGCTGCGCGCCGGGATATATCGGCCCTGTGGGGGTGGATACCGACCGGGTGCGTGTCATTGCCGATCACAGCGTGACGGTCATGGGCAATTTTGTCTGTGGCGCCAATGAAACAGGCTTTCACCTGACGGGCGTCAATTTTGGCCGCGACTGCCCGGAGCCGGAACGTGCCGATCTCAGAAACGTCGTGGCAGGCGACCCTTCGCCGGACGGAAAGGGCGCGCTGGCCCTGTGTCGCGGCATCGAAGTCGGCCACATCTTTCAGTTGCGCACGACTTACGCCCGCGCGCTCCACTGCTGCTATCTGGACGAACAGGGCAAAAGTCAGGTGATGGAAATGGGCTGTTATGGCATTGGCGTTTCCCGTATCGTCGGGGCCGCCATCGAGCAGGGTCATGATAACAAAGGCATTGTTTTCCCGGACGCCATCGCGCCTTTTCAGGTGGCGATCGTGCCGATGGGCTATCACAAGAGCGAAGCCGTCAAGTCCGCCGCCGACCGGCTTTACGCCGAATTCAAGGCGGCGGGGCTGGATGTGCTGCTGGATGACCGGGACGAGCGTCCCGGTTCCCTGTTCGCCGACATGGAGCTGATCGGCATTCCGCACCGCGTCGTGGTCGGGGAACGGGGGTTGAATCAGGGGCAACTGGAATACAAGGGACGCCGTGACGCCGAGGCGACCCTGTTGCCCGCCGCTGACATGCTTTCTTTGCTGCGTGAAAAAATATGCGCCGCCTGATCGTCTGCTTTGTTGCGCTCTTTTGCCTCTTGTGGCTGCCAGGCATCTCCCGCGCGGGCAACCAGCAGTATGAGCCGCTTTCTGTCAGCGTACAGGCGGCGCTTTCCGGCAGCATCGCCGATAAAAAACCGCCGCGCAGTTCCTTCAAGGATTACGGCGAAGCGGTCGCGTGGCTTTCCGCCATGTCGCAGCGCCTTGCCAAACGCATTCCCGATCAAAAATACCGGCTGGAACTGTTGCGCGCCATCCATTACGAAGCAACCCGCGCCGGGCTTGACCCGCAACTGGTGCTTGGGCTGATTCAGGTGGAATCCGGCTTTCGCAAATACGCCGTGTCTTCCGCCGGAGCCAAGGGTTACATGCAGGTGATGCCCTTCTGGGTCGGGCTGATCGGCCAGCCGGAGGACAATCTTTTTCATCTGCGCACCAACCTGCGCTATGGCTGCACCATTCTGCGTCACTATCTGGATATTGAAAAAGGCAACCTGTTCCGCGCCCTGGGGCGTTATAACGGCAGCCTGGGGCGCGCGGAATATCCCAATCTGGTCAGAAACGCCTGGAACCAGTGGCGTTTCGAGCACAAAATCACCGCCAGCGAAACCCTGCCGACCCGGCCTGTTCCTGCCGCCCCTCCCAAACCCGCGCCACTGCCCGCGCCTGTGGGTCAATCCGGCAGGTAAATCCCGGTCGAGCCTCCCCCGGTTTGAAGGCCGATGCCCGCTCGCCTTGCCGTGGGTCAATCCGCCTCGATAATCTCGAAATCGTGCGTGATGCTGGCCGTCTTGCCCAACATGATGGAGGCGGAACAATATTTGTCCCCGGAAAGTTTAATGGCGCGGGCCACCGCTTCCGGCTTGAGTTGTTTGCCGCTGACGCGAAAGTGGAAATGGATGCGGGTAAACACCTTGGGATCGGTCGCCGCGCGTTCGGCTTCCAGACGCACATCGCAGCCCGTCACCTGATGACGCCCCTTTTGCAGAATCATCACCACGTCAAAGGCGGTACACCCCCCCGCGCCGACCAGCAGCATTTCCATGGGACGGGGCGCGAGGTTGCGCCCGCCCGCTTCCGGCGCGCCGCCCATGGCGACGAGGTGGCCGCTGCCCGTCTCCGCCGCAAAAGACATGCCGCTCTCTTCCCCCAGCCACTTTACCGTGCATTCCATATTCCGTCTCCTTGTCCAAAGGCGTAACATTTTAGCCAAATCTTGCCCTGAACAGGCTAAAAAATGGGGTGGACTGTCTTTGTTGCAACACACAAAATGTTCGTTACAAATATTTTTTTCTGCGCAAAACCCATGTGGAAGCATGTCTGGAAAATTTAATTTATTGTTGTAAATCAATGTGTTATTTTTAATTTTTCTTTCGTATCATCCATAAAACGCTACCCTGAACAATTTGTGCGACGCAAAATTTTTCTTGCTTTTTTGCGCGGCATGATCCACAATAGCAAGCATTGAAACCTTGGGCAGCAACGTAGTGGCCTGATCGGGGTTTCAGCTTTTGTCTCCTCCACCGATAGTGTGGATTTAATGCGACCATTCCCTGATGTGGTCGCATTTTTTTGCGCCATTTTCGGGTAAGTCAGCAAAAAACCGGCCAAAGAGGCCGGTTTGGGGTGTTGTCCGGCCCGGTCGGGCGTTCTCAGGCGGCGGCCTGAACGGGGATGCTGTGGCCGGTGCGGACGATGCAGTTGTTGGCGTCCACATACACCAGCCGGGGTTCGTAGCGCGCGTCAATTTCCGCCTCGGCAAGACTCACGAAGCTGGCGATGATCAGCAGGTCGCCGGGCGCGGCCTTGCGGGCGGCGGAACCGTTGACCGAAATCACGCCGGAACCTCGCTCCGCGCGGATGGCATAGGTGGAAAAACGCTCACCGTTATTGATGTTCCAGATGTCTATCTGCTCGTATTCCCGAATATCAGCGGCATCGAGAAGATTTTCATCAATGGCGCAGGAGCCTTCGTAATGCAGTTCGGAATGGGTGGTGGTTACCCGATGCAGCTTGGACTTGAGCATGGTTCTTTGCATGGCGTCATCCGTCACAAGATATTGGGGGGATTCGCATTGTAGCGACTAATTTTTTGCTGTCAAACTGTGCGTTCAACGTTAAAAATGTCCTAAACCTCAAGGTTGTCGATCAGCCGGGTCTGCCCCAGGCGCGAAGCGGCGACAATCACCAGTTTCCGGCCTTCTTCCTGTGGCGGGAGAAGGTCGGCTTGTTGGCGCACGGCAATATAATCGGTCTTCCAGCCGCGTTTGTCCAGCGTCTCTACGGCTTCCTGTTCCAGAATCTCGCGCCGCGTGATGCCTTCGGCAAGGAGACGCCCGCGCAGGGCGCGCAGGGTCTCAATCAGGCGCGGCGCTTCCTGACGTTCCTTGGGAGAAAGATAAGCGTTGCGTGAAGAAAGGGCGAGGCCATCTTCGGCGCGGACGGTATCGACGCCGACAATTTCGATCGGCAGGGCCAGTTGCCGGGTCATGGCGCGGATCAGCATCAACTGCTGGTAATCTTTCTTGCCGAACAGGGCGACCTGCGGTTGCACGCAGTTAAAGAGTTTCAGCACCACCGTGGCCACGCCGCGAAAGTGACCGGGGCGGAACTCGCCTTCCAGCAGGTGTTGCAAATCGGGCGGTTCCACGAAATAGCCTTGAGGCTCCGGGTACAGATCGCTTTCCGTCGGGGCAAAGAGCGCGTCTACGCCTGCCGCCGCGAGTTTTTCGCTGTCGGCCTGCAAGGTGCGCGGATACCGGTCAAAATCTTCGCCGGGGCCGAATTGCAGGCGATTGACAAAAATGCTGGCGACCACGGTATCCGCGTGTTCACGGGCGGCGCGCATCAGGGCGATATGACCCTCGTGCAGATTGCCCATGGTGGGCACGAAAGCGATGCGTCCGCGTCCCCGCAAGGCGTGTCGCAAGGAAGGAATGTCATGATGGAGGTTCATGATTTTTTCAGTAGCCGTGTTCCGCGCCGGGAAAAGTCCCCGCCCTGACTTCGCGCACATAGGCGGCGATGGCGGCCTGAACGCTTTCCGCCCCGACCATGAAATTTTTGACGAAACGGGCTTTTTTGTGGGGATTGATGTCCAGCATGTCGTACACCACCAGCACCTGACCGGAAGTTTCCGCGCCCGCGCCGATGCCGATGGTGGGGATCGACA
>JAISRR010000059.1 GCA_031273565.1 Zoogloeaceae bacterium
CAAACCGCGTCGCCAGCTTGATCAGTCGAGCATTCAAGCGTTTATCCCCAAGGCTGGCTCCTCCAAACTCTTCCATCGCCCAAGCTGTCATCTCTGTTCCTCACCATGAAAAACAGCTAGAGAGGTGCGTTTCAATGATTAAGATACTCTCCCTTTTTACTTGTTGGCGTTTACTGGTTGTGCCGCAGATCAACGGCCAGGCAACTTTCCGGTTCATTTTCGCAATGCTTGCGACTATTCCGTTCAGGTCACCATGCCGGATTAATGACGAAGACTCTTCCAGGCGATATGGCATGCGCATAAAGCGGACGCGCATTTGATGCGGTTAACTGGAAGGGAAGGGTTGCCTATGTAGATTCCATTTTTAGGGACGGACAAAAAATGCCCGTGCTCCAATTGGTGATTTGCCCTACAATACATAATTCACCATGCCTGAATTTTGAAGTAATTGGCGAAACACGCTTCAAAGCAAAAGAAGTGAATGCTGTTATTCGTTTGCTTGAGACAATTGCCTACGTTCCAGCTGGAGTAGACTGAGTGGCGTGTAGCGAAAACAGGATTTGTAATTTCCTGGGAGATGATTTATGACGGCACAAAATACCACCACAAACACGCCAGAGAACTTTACAAGGAGGGTTGTGTAATGAACAAAATTCCATTCCTGCTTTTTCCAATCATCATTGGCACGGCAATAAGCTGTCAAGTCTTTGGTCAGCCGCCAGCGGGCGATGGTTCTCAATATCCATTATTGTCTCTAGAACAGAAATGCGGATACAAACTGAGCAAGCAACTGGTACAATCAGTTACAGCTGTGGAGACAAAGGCGATGAACAATTATTATTACTTCAACATTTTTGTAAAAATCAAACTGTCAAATAAGTCTGTTGCGGCGGAAGTGATTTTTGGTTGCGAGTTCCCCGCAGACAACAATGCGAGCATTTCAACTCTGTCACCGAAAGAGATGATTATTGACGAGGATTCTTCAGGGCGATACGGGAGAAATGTAAAATGGGAACGTGCATTTAATGCGATGAATTGGAAAGGAAGAGTTGCCTACGTAAACTCTCAGTTTGGGGACGGAATAGAAACAAATTTGCCCGACTACCTGCTGATTTGCCCTTTATCTTTTAACTCATTGTGTACATCGTTTGAAGTAATTGACGATACACGGCTCAACGCAAAAGAAGTGAATGCTGTTATTCGTTTGCTTGAGACAATTGCCTACGTTCCAACCGGAGTAGACTGAGTGAAGTGTAGCGGCTGAGTCCTGACAGATGGTGGCTATTGCAGGCCGGATTGTGTAGTTTTCACAAATTGTTGTTCAGGGAGTTTTCCAGAGATGTTTTCAAACTTGACACTACGGGTATTTGATTCAGGGGGATTGATATGAACAAAACACAGATTGTAATGACACTTTTTTGTGCAATTTTGCCAAACGTAGCTATCTCGCCCACTAATCAGCCTGCCGTTTGTAGTGCGGATGGTAAATTTGTTGTGCGGTTTTCTAAACTTCCATCAAGTCAGGCCAAAAATGAAACAAATACAGGAGAGCCGATCATGACAAACGCGCAACCTTCCTGGGAAACACTGGAACAATTCAATCAGCCCGACAATTTTTTTGCCGGGAAATTTGTTCTTGATGTACCAGAGTTCATAAAAAACACGCAAAAATCCTGGGGAGGATATGTTTATATTCGCCTGGATGGTGTTCACGTTCATCAAGATGATCTTGGCGAGTATTATCGTGAAGAATATACTCGACCAGATTCTCCTTTTGAGTATGACGCATCATTTAATAAAAATGGAGGGATTTTTGTGAAGGCAGTGCGTTTCTATGGCGACGACATTGGAAGTGTATTCGTATACGATGAAAATGGTAAAATTATAAAAAAAGTTGAGGTGAAAGAATCGTATCTTCCAGTAGATAAACTCCGCGATAAATTTATTGAAGAAAGAAAGATAGATATTTACGATAAATCGCAAGTTCTTAATGTGTTGGGACTGGAGTTTGACGAAAAACCATACTACCATATTTTTGTCTACACTGCTCCCGATTCTGCCAAATTGAGGGCATTCCTTCTGAATGGGGTAACTGGCGATTTTCTTTTTGAAGGAGTCGCATTCATTTCGCCTGGTTCTACTGGCCCTTTTGCCTACCAGGCATACAAAGAATATTTGGGATCCATGGGTAAAAAGCCATGACTGAACATCAAACCAGCAATCCCTCTCACCTCGGCAGCGGCTCAAACAACGCCGCAATATCCGCTTCGCCGAATTTGACATCGCCCTTGTGTTCGTCCGAAAGTATGCCCGCCGCGAGTTCGGCTTTTTGTTCCTGCAGGGCGAGGATTTTTTCTTCGATGCTGCCTGCCGCAATCAGTTTGTATACGAATACAGGCTTGTCCTGCCCCAGACGGTGCGCGCGGTCGGTGGCCTGATTTTCCACCGCCGGATTCCACCAGGGATCGTAATGGATGACCGTATCCGCCGCCGTAAGGTTGAGGCCGACGCCGCCCGCTTTCAGGCTGATGAGAAAAATCGGCGCCGCGCCCGCCTGAAACGCCTGAATCGGCGTCTCCCGGTCTCTGGTTTCGCCGGTCAAGAGCAGGTATTGCAGCCCCCGCGCATTCAGTTCCGTCTGGATCAGGTCGAGCATGGCGGTGAATTGTGAAAACACCAGAATACGCCGCCCTTCCTCGACCATTTCCGGCAGCATGTCCATGAGCAGGTCGAGCTTGGCTTTTTCCTTCACCTTGCGGGCGACGGAAGATTTGACCAGACGCGGGTCGCAACACACCTGCCTGAGTTTCAGGAGCGCGTCGAGAATGACAATCTGGCTGCGGGTAAACCCGCGACTGGCGATTTCCGCGCGCACCTTTTCGTCCATCGCGGCGCGCACGGTTTCGTACAGGTCGCGCTGGGCGCCGACCAGTTCCACGGTGCGGATGATGGTCGTCTTGAGCGGCAATTCGGTCGCCACTTCGTCTTTCTTGCGGCGCAGGATGAACGGACGGATGCGCCGCGCCAGCACATTCCGGCGCAGAAGATCGCCGTGTTTTTCGATGGGGTTGCGCCACAGCCGGGTGAAACTTCTGGCGTCACCCAGAAAGCCCGGCAACAGGAAATCGAATTGCGTCCACAATTCGCCGAGATGGTTTTCCAGCGGCGTGCCGGTCAGGCAGAGCCGGTGTTGGGCGCGAATCCGCCGCACCTCGCCCGCGCCCTTGCTGCGGGCGTTTTTCACGGTCTGCGCCTCGTCCAGCACCAGCATGTAATATTCGTAGGCGCGCAATTGCTCGCCATCGCGCCATAACAGCGGGTAGGTGGTGAGCACGACATCATGTTCGGGAATGGCGTAAAACCGTTCCCGCCGCGCCTGTCCGTGCAGGCTCAGAATTTTCAGATCGGGGGCGAAACGGGCGGCCTCGTTTTTCCAGTTGAAGACCAGCGAGGTGGGCAGAACGACCAGCGCGGGATGGGTGAGGCGACCCGCCTCTTTTTCGATCAGCAGATGCGCCAGTGTCTGCGCGGTTTTGCCCAGTCCCATATCGTCGGCGAGGATACCGGAAAGTTTGTGCACGCGCAGGTATTGCAGCCACGACAAGCCCGTGCGCTGGTAGTCGCGCAGTTCCAGGCGCAAGCCTTGCGGCGGCTCGATTTCCTGCATGCCCTGGCTGGAGCGCAGGCGTTCGGCCAGTTGCAATACCGCCTCCGGCCCGCGAAACTGCCAGCGGCGCGTATCCTGAAGGATATCCAGCCGCGCCGCGTCGAAGCGGGAAAGTCGCAGGGGGCCTTCGTGGTAGCCATCGAACAGGTCGATCAGCAGTCTGGCAATGGATTTGATGCGTTCCGCCTTGACGCGCAGACGACGGCCATCTTCGGTAAACAGCGGCACATTTTCGTCATCGGCAATATCGGCGAGCGAAATGGCGTCCAGCCAGCGCGGTTCACGGTGCAGCAGATCGGAAAGCATGGGCGCAAGCGGCAGGCGTTCGCCCGCGACCAGTACGCCCATGTCCAGATCGAGCCAGCCACCGCCGGTTTCGTCGACATGCGCGTCCCAGGCGTCCACTTCCAGATAGTGATGACGGAAATCGCTTTTATAGAGCACGCGCCAGCCCCCGGCTTCCAGACGGGCAACGCCATCCTGCATGAAGACTTCCCAATCCCGTTCGGAAGCCAGACTGTAGGGATGCGCCGGACGCTGCCCCCGGACGGAAAGGATATAGGGCGGCACGGGCTGAAAACCGGCTTTGCGCAGCGTATCCAGCAGGCGTTTTTCCGCTTCCGGCTGACGCCGGACATGCACCAGTTCGCCATTGGGCAGGGTGACGAATTCACGCGGATCGTCGAAGGCGAGACGCACATCTTCGTAATACAGCGCGAGTTCGGCGTAATCGAAAGGATGACCGGCGTAATCGTAATCGAGGCCGGGATGCTCACGCCAGGGACGCGCGCTGTAGGCCAGCAACGAATCCAGCCGCAACTCGCCGCCGGGGGCGCTCTTGATGAGGCGCGGCGGAACGCTGCTGTCGGCATGGGGCAAGGGGGTTTGCGGCGCGACCTCTTTTAACACTTCCGCCACCAGCGCCGCTTCCCGACGCGACAACGGCGGCAACGCCAGCAACTTTTGCAGCACCTCCTGACTGATATCAAGTTCCAGCAGCCCGACGCAGGCTTCCTGCATATCCACGTACCAGAGCGGGTTGGTGGTGATGACCGTCGTCGCGTGCGGTTCAGCCACAATGACCGGGTGCTGCTGCCCGGAAGTCTGGTGCCGCCAGATCACCTTGCCGACACGCGGCGACCCCAGGGCCAGCGTCGTTTCATGATCGTCCGCGAGCATGCGGCCTGTGGTCAGCATTTTTTCGATCAGTTCGGAAGTCTTTGCCGCATTCAGGCGGACATTGCACCCGCGCAGCGAAGGCTGCATCCCCCAAAGCTCGCGCAGGATGGGGATGTCTTCTTCGTCGACGAAACGGGGCGGTTGCAACAGGACACGCTCCGAAAGCAGCCAGGGCTTGCTGCTGTCCGGACGCGCGCCCTTGTAAACCGTCACCTCGGCGGAATCCCCCACCCAGTCCAGCACGTAAAAAAGCCGCTGCCTGTCGACGGAGCGGGTGCTGCGGCTTTTTTCCACCGCCATGCTCAAATGCTTGAGGTCGGTAATCCAGGACAACACGCCGGGCGACACCCGTTCCGGGTCGCGCTCATTCAGGGCGCGTAACAACACCGCCGCCACATGCTTGCAACCCTGTCCGACCGGACAGGAACACTGGGCGATATTGAGCCTTTGCTCCCGGATCTGTGCGGTCACATGATAGGGTCGGAACGCCGATCCCTGCACCGTCGCCTTGATGGAAACCTCCGTGACGACGAGTCCACTAACATGCCCGACATAACCTTCACCCTTGTCCAGCGTTTTCTGACCCAGCCATTTCAGGATGTGCGCACGGGTGAAATTTTTGTGATTTATGAGATCCATACCGAACTTACGTAGCAAAACAACAGGATGACCAATACGGCCAGCAGGACTTGCCGCCGATGCTGGCGACGCAGGGTCGCGGCGAGGTGTTCAATATCCCGGCGCAATGCCTGATTCGTCTGCTCATTCGCCGCCATCTCCTGCAAAGCCTGCTGCGCGAGGCGCGGCAATTGCGGCAGGGTGCGCGTCCACTGCGGCGCTTCCCGGCGCACGCCGCGCAGCAACCCGCGCCAGCCGATCTGCTCGTTCATCCAGCGTTCCAGAAAAGGCTTGGCCGTCTTCCACAAATCCAGTTCCGGGTCGAGTTGCCGCCCCAGTCCTTCAATATTGAGCAGGGTTTTTTGCAACATGATGAGTTGCGGCTGGATTTCCACGTTAAACCGTCGGCTGGTCTGAAACAGGCGCAGCAAAACCTTGCCAAAGGAAATACGCTTCAGGGGACGATCAAAAATGGGTTCGCAGACCGCGCGGATGGCGGATTCGAATTCGTCGATGCGGGTCTCCGGCGGCGCCCAGCCCGATTCCACATGCACTTCCGCCACGCGCTTGTAATCACGCTGGAAAAAAGCGAGAAAATTTTGCGCCAGATAATTCTTGTCGCTGTCGGTCAGCGTGCCGACAATGCCGAAATCCAGCGCGATATAGCGTCCGTCATCATGCACGAGAATATTGCCCGGATGCATGTCGGCATGAAAAAACCCGTCGCGGAACACCTGGGTGAAAAAAATCTCCACCCCGGCGACGGAAAGTTTCTCCAGATCGATGCCCTTCTCCAGCAGCCTGTCGACATGGGAAATCGGCGTGCCGCGCATGCGCTCCATCACCATCACCGTCGGCGTGCACCAATCCCAGAACACTTCCGGCACGATCAGGAGCGCGGAATCCGAGAAATTGCGCCGCAACTGCGAGCAATTGGCCGCCTCACGCATCAGGTCCAGTTCGTCGCGCAAATACTTGGCAAACTCCGCCACCACCTCGCGCGGTTTCAGGCGTTTGCCATCCGCCCAGATTTTTTCCAGCAGCAGGGCGGCCGCGTCCATCAGCGCCAGATCGTGTTCGATAACGCCGCGAATATCCGGGCGCAGGATTTTGACGGCGACTTCCCGGCCATCCGGCAGGTTCGCCCAATGCACCTGCGCGATGGAAGCCGAGGCCACGGCAGTCGGCTCAAATGCGCCGAACACAGCGGAAGCGGGCTGACCGTAAGCCTTTTCAATCTCCTGTAAAGCCATTTCCGGCGAAAACGGCGGCGCCCGATCCTGAAGTTTCGCCAGTTCCTCCGCAATATCCGGCGGCAACAAATCGCGGCGGGTCGACAGCACCTGACCAAATTTGACGAAAATGGGGCCGAGATTTTCCAGCGCGCGCCGCAAGCGCACCGCGCGCGGTTCGGAAAGATTGCGCCAGAATTGCAGAATGCGTAAGACCCGCGCCAGTTGCGCCGCGCCCGCCATCTCCAGCGTCAGAACATCCAACCCATAGCGGCTGGCGATGATGAAAATTTTGAGCAACCGGAAAAAACGCATGATGGCAGAAACGCCCAATGCAGCGGACGAAAAAAGAATCGGCTAGTGTAGCGGATTCGGTATTCAGAAGACAGGGGGAGCCTTATCCAATGAGGAATGAGCCTGAAGTGATGGTGCATTTCCAACGAGAGATGAGCCTGAAGCTAAAAAATAGCAGGGCAAGGAGCGTGTGGGTTGATCATTCTGAGGATGGT
>JAISRR010000064.1 GCA_031273565.1 Zoogloeaceae bacterium
GCATGGCCTCCACGCCTTCCTGCCCCATTGCGGGCATGGCCGATGAAACGCGCCATTTTTACGGCGTCCAGTTTCACCCGGAAGTCACCCACACCCTGCAAGGCCGGGCGATCCTTGAACGTTTTGTGCATGACATTTGCGGTTGCGGCGCGGATTGGGTCATGGGCGATTACATCAGCGAGGCCGTTGCCGCCATCCGGCAACAGGTCGGGACGGAAGAAGTGATTCTGGGGCTTTCCGGCGGCGTGGATTCTTCTGTCGCCGCCGCGCTCATTCACCGCGCCATCGGAGCGCAACTCACCTGTGTTTTTGTCGATCACGGCCTGTTGCGCCTGAACGAAGGCGACATGGTGATGGAAATGTTCGCCCGTCATCTGGGCGTAAAAGTCATCCGCGTAGACGCGGTGGCGGATTTTATGGAAAAACTCGCGGGCATCGTTGACCCGGAACAGAAACGCAAAATCATCGGCCGGGAATTTATCGAAGTCTTTCAGGCGGAATCCGGAAAACTCACTGCCGCCAAATGGCTGGCGCAAGGCACGATTTACCCGGATGTGATTGAATCGGCCGGCAAAAACAAAAAAGGCGCGCACACCATCAAGAGCCACCACAATGTCGGCGGCCTGCCGGAAGACATGCACCTGAAACTTCTGGAGCCGTTAAAGGAACTGTTCAAGGACGAAGTGCGCGAACTGGGCATTGCCCTGGGATTGCCACGCGAAATGGTCTACCGTCACCCCTTCCCCGGCCCCGGTCTGGGCGTGCGCATTCTGGGCGAGGTCAAGGCCGAATACGCACGCCTGCTGCAACAGGCCGACGCCATTTTTATCGACGAACTGCGCGCCACAACCGCCACGCCCCAGGATGCCGCCGCCGGGTTGTGCGCCGGGGCCGACATCGGCAAAAGCTG
This sequence comes from Zoogloeaceae bacterium, assembly GCA_031273565.1. GTDB lineage: Bacteria > Pseudomonadota > Gammaproteobacteria > Burkholderiales > Rhodocyclaceae > Azovibrio. The sequence goes on from JAISRR010000064.1 coordinate 911, forward strand.
GTACGACCTGACGAGCCAGGCATTCGCCGTCTTTTTGCCGGTCAGAAGCGTGGGCGTGATGGGCGATGGCCGCACCTACGAACATGTCGTCGCCCTGAGAGCCGTCGTCACCAGCGATTTCATGACCGCCCACTGGGCGCATCTGCCGTATGAGCTTCTGGGACGGGTTTCCAATCGCATCATCAACGAAGCGCGCGGCATCAACCGGGTGGTGTATGACATTTCAGGCAAACCGCCCGCGACAATCGAGTGGGAATAAGCGCAAGCCCCCGTATGGCGTGTCGTTTTACGCATCTTGCTGAGCGCTTGCTTTAACGCGGATCCGTCAGGCATCAGATGTCAGGAGTCAGGTCGGGGTTGCTGGATGTAAAATAACAAGCCTCGCAAAGAATCCCGCCATGACTGAACCGATCGACCTCACTCCCGCGCCTGAAGTTTCATCCGAAATTCACCCTGTTCCCCGTTTCGTGCATTTGCGCGCGCATAGCGAATTTTCCGTGACGGACGGGATTTTGCGGGTGGGTGACGCCATCGCGCGGGCGGCGACGGACGCCATGCCCGCGTTGGCGATTACCGACCTGATGAATCTCTTTTGTCTGGTGAAGTTCTACAAGGGCGCGCGGGCAAAGGGGATAAAGCCCGTGGCGGGGGCGGATTGCTGGATCGCCAATAGCGAAGAGCCGGGACGCCCCTATCGGTTGCTGTTGCTCGTCAAAAATCGTGTGGGGTACCGGCAGCTTTGTGAATTGCTGACCCGCGCTTATGTTCGTCCCGAACGCCCGGAAAAGGCGCAATTGCAGAAGGAATGGTTCGCCGAAATCGGCTGCGATGGCCTTATCGCCCTTTCGGGCGCGGGGCTGGGCGATGTCGGCGAGGCGTTGCTGGCGGGGCATGGCGAGCAGGCGAAAAACCGGGCGCGGGCCTGGGAATCGCTGTTTCCCGATGCGTTTTATCTCGAAGTGCAACGTTCCGGTCAGCCGCAGGAAGAACAACTGGTGCAGGCGAGCGTTCATCTGGCGGCGGAACTCGGCCTGCCGCTGGTGGCGACGCATCCGGTCCAGTTTTTGCAGCAGGACGATTTTCGCGCCCACGAGGCGCGGGTGTGCATTGCCGAGGGCTATACGCTGGGGGATACCCGGCGTCCGCGCGCCTTTACCGAGGCGCAGTATTTCAAGACCCAGGCCGAGATGGTCGAATTGTTCGCCGACTTGCCGGAGGCGCTGGAAAATTCGCTGGAAATCGCCCGCCGCTGCAATCTGGAATTGACGCTGGACAAGAATTTTCTGCCCCAGTTTCCGACGCCGGATGGCGTGAGTCTGGAAGACTTTCTGACCCGACAGGCCGAGGAAGGACTGGAAAAGCGCCTCGTCGAGCTTTTCCCCGACCCTGCCGTGCGCGCCGAACGCCGCCCGGAATACGACGCGCGCTTGCAAACCGAGTTGCAGACCATCATCCAGATGGGATTCCCCGGCTATTTCCTGATCGTGGCGGATTTCATCAACTGGGGCAAGAACAATGGCGTGCCGGTGGGGCCGGGGCGGGGTTCCGGGGCGGGGTCACTGGTGGCGTACAGCATCGGCATCACCGACCTCGACCCGCTGCAATACGCGCTGCTGTTCGAGCGTTTTCTGAACCCGGAGCGGGTTTCCATGCCCGACTTCGATATTGATTTCTGTCAGGACAATCGCTGGCGGGTGATCGAATATGTGCGCCAGCGTTACGGGGCGGATGCCGTTTCCCAGATTGCCACCTTTGGCACCATGTCGTCAAAAGCGGTCGTGCGCGATGTGGGGCGGGTGCTGGATTTGCCGTATTCCCTCTGCGATCGCATCTCCAAACTGATTCCGGTGGAGCAGAACAAGCCGGTGTCGCTCGCCGAGGCGTTGAAAAAAGAACCTGCCCTGCAAGAGATGATGCAGGGTGAGGACGGCGAATCGGTGCGTATACTCTTTGATCTGGCGCGTCGCCTGGAAGACCTGACCCGCAATGTCGGCATGCACGCGGGCGGCGTGCTGATTGCGCCTGGCCGGATTACCGATTTTTGTCCCATCTATCAGGCGAGCGGCAATGACGCGTCGCCGGTGTCGCAATTCGACAAGGACGACGTGGAAAAAGCCGGGCTGGTGAAATTCGACTTTCTGGGGCTGCGCAACCTCACCATCATTAAACTGGCGCTGGAATACGTCGAGCGGCTGACCGGCGAAAAACCGGATTTGATGCGTCTGGGCTTCAATGACCCGGCGACCTACCAGATTCTCAAGGATGCCAATACCACGGCGATTTTCCAGGTTGAATCGGAAGGCATGAAAAAGCTGCTGAAGAAACTGGGGCCGGATCGTTTTGAAGACATCATCGCCGTGCTGGCGCTGTACCGTCCGGGGCCGCTGGGTTCCGGCATGGTGGATGATTTCATCCTGCGTAAAAAAGGCAGGCAGAAATACGACTATTTCCATGATGACCTGAAAGACTGCCTGTCGCCCACCTACGGCGTCATCGTCTATCAGGAACAGGTGATGCAGATTTCGCAAATCATCGGCGGCTATACCCTGGGCGGAGCCGACCTGCTGCGCCGCGCGATGGGCAAGAAAAAGGCCGAGGAAATGGCACGGCACCGCACGACCATCACCGAGGGCGCGCGAAAAAAAGGCTACAGGCCGGAACTCGCCGAACATCTCTTTGACCTGATGACCAAGTTCGCGGAATACGGGTTCAACAAGTCGCACACCGCCGCTTATGCCGTCGTCACCTACCACACCGCCTGGCTGAAGGCGCACCACGCTTCGGCTTTCATGGCGGCCACCCTGTCATCGGACATGGACAATACCGATACGGTCAAGGTGTTTTATGACGATTGTCTGATGAATGGCCTGGTCATGCAGGGGCCGGACATCAACGCCTCCGCCTACCGTTTCGAGCCGGTCGACCGGAAGACCATCCGTTACGGTCTGGGGGCCATCAAGGGCACCGGCGAACAGGCGGTGAACGCCATCCTGTCGGCGCGCAAAAAAAACGGGCCGTTTCAGGATTTGTTCGATTTCTGCCGTCGCGTCGACAAGCGACAGGTCAATCGCCGCACCATCGAAGCCCTGATCAAAGCGGGCGCGTTCGACGCCATCGATCGCGAGCGGGCGAAACTCATGGCCTCGGTCGGCATTGCCATGGAGGCCGCCGAGCAGGCCGAGCGCAACGCCCTGCAAGCCAGTCTGTTCGATGCGGGCGAAGAGGGCGAAATCCACGCGCCGCACTATTTGCAGGTCAAGCCCTGGGAGGACAGGGAAAGGCTGATGCGGGAAAAAGAGGCGCTGGGCTTTTTCTTTTCCGGCCATCCTTACGACAGGGTGCGCCCGGAACTTTCCCGTTTTGTGCGTCGCCGTCTGAACCAGCTCGAACCGGCGAAGGAACTGACCCTCATCGCGGGCATTGTCGCCGGGGTGCGCACCCAGATGACCCGGCGCGGCAAAATGTGCTTCGTGCAACTGGACGATGGCAGCGCAATGGTGGAAGTTTCCGTGTTCAACGAGCTTTTCGAGGCCGAGCGCGAAAAAATCATCACCGACGAAGTGCTGCTGGTCGAAGGCAAGGTGAGCTACGATGAGTATTCCAACGGCAACCGCGTCGTCGCCGACAAGATCATGACCCTGGGCGAAGCCCGCGCCCGTTACGCCCGCTGCCTGCACCTGAAGATGAACGGGCAGGCTGATGTGGCGCGTCTGAAAGACCTCCTCGCGCCTTTCCCCGGCGTCGCCGCCGTGCGCATCCAGTACCAGAATGCCACTGCCGCCTGCGAACTCACGCTGGGGCCGAGCTATCGCGTCAACCTGGAAGATGGCCTGCTGCACGGCTTGCAGGAATGGCTGAAGCCGGAGAACGTGGAAGTGGTTTACGGGTAGTCGGCGGAGGGGCGCATCCGGCATTTCCATCTCGTATGACTCAGGCTTTGATACGCTTGTGAAGCGCCTTTTTCTTGGCAGAGATCACGCGATGAGTTATGCGATTGTGGCAGGGCGTTTTGGCAGGGCGGCATCGTGGACACCGCCGTCGTTGACCTGCGGCGCAAAGGTAGGTAGGGCGGGATCTACGATACCGCCGTTGTTAACATGCGGCGCGCTCGGAGAGCGCGCCCTACCTAAACCCGCCCTATCAAATCGGCGGGAACAGGGTGGTTTGTCAGCAGTCTGTGCTCGCCCCTTACGGTGCGCCCTTTCCCATAAGGGGCGAGGGTAAGCAAGCGCCGCACATGATTTTCCATGACAACAGTATTCATGCCGTTGCCCTGTAATGGTTGCTAAATATGGCGGGTTTCACAGGCAAGACTGTACAATACCGCCCTCTTCAGGAAATGTTGATCCATGTTTCGTCAAAAATCCGCCATCCGGCGTTTGTTGCCTCATTCCATCCCGCTATTGAGGTTGCTTGCTTTTTCCCATGATCTGCTGGCTTTGGCGTTGTGTTGGGCGTTTGCCTACTGGTTGCGGTTCAACCTGACCTGGCCTGCGGGGGTTACGGAGCAATGCTGGCGTCTGCTTCCTCGGGTGGCGGTCGTTTATGCGCTCGTTTTTTTGTTCTTCAGACTGTATCGGGGCGTCTGGCGTTATGCCAGTCTGAGGGATCTGCTGCGGATTATTGGCGCGGTGGCGTTGGGCGGACTGGTGACAACGGTGCTGGTGTTCATGTCGTATACGCCGGGCGCGCAGCATGTGCCCCGCTCGGTGCTGATTCTGCATCCGCTGTTGCTCGTTTTCGTCATGGGGGGGAGTCGTTTTGTGTATCGGCTGTTGAAAGACTGGCGGCAGTATGGTCATCTGGGACATGCCGGAGAATGGGTGCTGGTGGTGGGCGCGGGGAATGCGGGTGAGCGGCTGGCGCGGGAGTTGAAAACCTCCCCGGAATGGCAGGTGGCGGCTTTTCTGGATGATGACGCCAGCAGGTACGGGCAGGAAATTCACGGCATCAAGATATGCGGCCCGATCAAAGACATTGCCCACTGGGCGGAGAAACTGAACATTCGTCACGTCATTATCGCCATGCCGGGCGCACCGCGCCAGGTGCGTCGGCAGGCAATGGAACGTGCGGTACAGGCCGGACTCAAGGTATTGACCGTGCCCGCGCTGGAAGATCTCCTCTCCGGGCGCATCACGGTTTCCCGTTTGCGCCAGATCAGTCTGGAAGACTTGCTGAAGCGGGATGTCGTGCAACTGGATGAAACAGGCATTCTGGGGATGCTGGAAGCGCAGGTGGTTGCCGTAACGGGCGCGGGCGGTTCCATTGGCGCCGAACTGACGCGGCAGATTGCACATTTCAGGCCCCGGCTGTTGTTGCTCTATGAACATTCCGAATTCGCGCTGTTTCAGATTGAACAGGAATTCCGCCACGCTTTTCCCGATATCCCCATCCATTGCATCATTGGCGATGTGAAGGACAGCAAACGACTTGATCAGGTCTTTGGCCGCTTTCACCCCGACTACGTGTTTCACGCCGCCGCCTACAAGCATGTGCCGCTGATGGAAGACGACAATGCCTGGCAGGCCGTGCAGAACAATATTGCCGGAACCTATGCCGTCGCGCTTGCCGCGCAACGGCACGAGGTGCGGAAAATGGTGTTCATTTCCACCGACAAGGCGGTTAATCCCGTCAATGTCATGGGCTGCACCAAGCGGATTGCCGAAATGTTGCTCTCCTGTCTGGAGGGCGCGGAAAACCGTTCTGTCACCCAGTTCATCATCGTCCGCTTCGGCAATGTGCTGGGCAGCAATGGCTCCGTCATTCCCACCTTTCAGGCGCAAATCGAAAAAGGCGGCCCGGTGACGGTGACGCACCCGGACATCATCCGTTACTTCATGCTGATCCCGGAAGCCGCGCAACTGGTGCTGCAAGCTGCGCTGATGGGTAAAGGCGGCGAAATTTTTGTGCTGGACATGGGTGATCCCGTCAGGATCATGGATCTGGCGCGGGATATGATTCTGCTTTCCGGGCATGGCGAAGCGGAAATCCCGATTCAGATTACCGGCCTCAGATCCGGCGAAAAGCTCTACGAAGAACTGTTGGCGGATGACGAAACCTCGCTTCCCACGCCGCACGCCAAACTTCGCATCGCCAAATCCGTCCCACCCCCGTCGCCCGCCTGGCGTCAGGAATTGGAAGCCTGGCTGGCGGGCGTCATCGACGACAGCGCCGTCATCAAGGCCGACCTGCAAAAATTCGCCCCGGAATACGTGTCGGAAAACAGAGGACTGAGGACAGAGGACGGATGACAGTTGCAATGCGGCGCGAAGCGCCGGTAAAACTACTGTCTTCAGTCTTCTGTCTTCTGTTCTCTGTGTTAGTATCCGCAACTTATCGCGCCGTGACCGGCGAACCGGGTTCGCCTTTTCAACCACTCATTTTTCTCTCTTATCGCCATGTTTGACGCCATCCGCAACAACAAACGCATTGTTCAGGTTTTTCTGTTCCTCATCACGGTGCCCTTCGCGGTCTGGGGGCTGGAGGCTTATTTCAACGGGGGGGGGGGAGATTTGGAACTCGCCACCGTGGGCAAGGCGAAAATCATGAGCAACCAATTCAGGGAAGAACTGCGTAAACAGCAGGATCGCATCCGCCAACAGATCCCCAATGCCGACACAAACATACTGAATTCGCTCGAAGTGCGCGAAAGTGTTCTGGAAAACATGATTAATCGGTCATTGGTGTTTCAGGAAGCGAAGCGCCAGAACCTTGATGTGCTCGCCGCCATGCAATCCCTGATTGCTCAGGAACCCGCCTTTCAGGAAAAAGGCGTATTCTCCAAGAAGCGTTACGAAGAGGCGCTGGCGGCTCAGGGCACCCAGCCGGTCGAGTTCGAGGCGAATTTTCAGGAACAACTGGTTGAGGCGTTTCTGTTGAGTTCGGCGGGGCAGGCCGCTTTCATGCCGAAAACGGTGATGCGTCGGATCATCGCCTTGCAGGTGGAAAGCCGCGAAGTGCAGGAAAATCTGCTGACCTGGCAAAGCTTTGCGGGGCAGATCAAGGTGACGGATGCTGATGTCAAGCAGTTCTATGACGCCAATGCCCCGCGTTTCACCCTCCCTGAGCTTATTCAGGTCGAATTCGTGGCGCTGGAACGGGACAAGCTGGAAGGCCGGAAAAAGTTTCCCGATGATGAATTGAAGGCGTGGTACGAAGGTCATCGCGACCAGTTCGCCATCAAGCCGGAAGAGCGTCGCGCCAGCCATATCCTGTTGCTGACCGAGAATGCCGACAAAGCGAAAGTCAAAGCTGATGCGGAGGCGTTGCTTGCCGAAGTCCGCAAGGAGCCGGGGCGTTTTGCTGAACTGGCGAAAACGCGTTCGCAAGACCCCGGTTCTGCGGCGCAGGGCGGCGATCTGGGCTTTTTCCGCCATCAGGACATGGTGAAACCCTTTGCTGACGCTACTTTTGCGCTCAAGGTGGGTGAAGTTTCCGCTGTGGTCGAAAGTTCGTTCGGTTTTCACATCATCCGCCTGGACGAGATCAGGCCCGGTCAATACAAACCCTTTGCCGAAGTCCGCAAGGAAGTGGAAGCGGAATTGCAGCGTCAGAACGCCGCGCAGCAGTTCGCCAAGGCAGCGGATGATTTCTACAATACCGTTTTCGAGCAATCCGACAGCCTGCAACCCGCCGCGCAGAAATTCAACCTCCAGGTGCAGAAATCGGACTGGATTTCGCGTGAAAACGGTGGCCCGCTGGGACATCCCGGTTTGATGGAAGCCATGTTCAGCGACGAAATGTTGAAAAACGGTCGCAACACCAAAGCCGTGGAAGTCGTGCCTGGCGTTCTGGTGTCCGCGCGCCTGCTGGAACACAAACCGGCAACGCGGGTTCCCTTTGAGGAAGTCAAACAAGGCATCGTGACCGAACTGACCCGGCAGAAGGCGCAGGCGCTTGCGGTGGAGAAGGGCACGGCCAATCTGAAGGCGCTGCTCAGCGGCGATGAGACCAAAATCAGCTGGAGCAAGGCGCAAACCATTGCCCGTCTGCATCCCGGCACGCTGACGACGCGTGAATCCCTGGATGCGATTTTCCGCGCCGACGCCAGAAAACTGCCCGGCTATGTGGGGGTGGAACTGCCCGGCGTGGGCTACGCCCTGTACAAGGTGAACAAGGTGACAGCGGACGAAATTTCCAATGAACTGGCGTCGGTTTTGTCGGAACTTTTGTCAAAACAGGTGACGGGCAGGGATAAGGATATCCCGGTGACAGCGGGCAAACTTTCCGATGAGCTGGTGCAAGCCTTGAGCGAGCAGTTCAAACTCGCAGACATCAACGCGAATGCCCAGATGAGCGCCTACAGAGCCGCCCTGCGGCAGCGTTACAAAGTGGAAATCAATCGCAAGTTGCTGGAAGACAGCAAGGATTGAGCGTCAGGATGACGGAGGGCAGCCACCCGTTGCCTGATCCCTGAACATGCTTGTCCTCGGCATCGAGTCTTCCTGTGACGAAACCGGGCTGGCCCTGTACGACACAAACAGGGGGCTGCTCGCGCATGCCCTGCACAGCCAGATCGTCCTGCACGCCGAGTACGGTGGCGTCGTGCCGGAACTCGCCTCGCGCGACCACATCCGCCGCCTCGTGCCGCTCCTGCGCGAAGCGTTGCGGCAGGGCGGCGCAGCCCTGTCGGAAGTCGATGCCGTGGCCTGTACGCAAGGGCCGGGGCTGGCAGGCGCGTTGCTGGTGGGCTGCGCCTTCGCCGAAGGGCTGGCGGTCAGTCTGGGTAAATCCGTGTTGCCCGTGCATCATCTGGAAGGCCATCTGCTCTCGCCCCTGCTGGCGGCGGACGCGCCGGAATTTCCCTTCATCGCCCTGCTCGTCTCCGGTGGTCACACCCAGCTTATGGCAGTGACCGACGTGGGGCAATACGAACTTCTGGGCGAAACCCTGGACGACGCGGCGGGCGAAGCCTTCGACAAGACCGCCAAACTTCTGGGTCTGGGTTATCCCGGTGGTCAGGCGCTTTCGCAACTGGCGGAAGCGGGACGCCCCGGTGTTTTTAACCTGCCCCGGCCCATGTTGCATTCCGGCGATTTCAATTTCAGTTTTGCCGGTCTGAAAACAGCGGTGCTGACGTTGGTGCGCAAGGCGGGCGACGGAATGGACGACACGTTCAGAGCCGATGTCGCCCGCGCCTTTCAGGAGGCGTTGGTGGAAGTGCTGACGAAAAAATCCTGCGCGGCCTTGAAGCAAACCGGGATGCGCCGTCTGGTCGTGGCGGGCGGCGTGGGCGCGAACCGGCCGTTGCGGCAGAGCTTGAATGCCGCCGCAGCACATCAAGGATGCCGCGTCTATTATCCGGCGCTGGAATTTTGCACCGATAACGGCGCGATGATCGCTTTCGCCGGAGCCATGCGCCTGAAGGCGGGGGCGATTCCGCGTCCGGCGGGCGCTTTCGCCGTGCGCCCGCGCTGGCCGTTAAGCGAGTTGATGCGGTAACGCATTACGGACGCTTCCCGCTGTCTTCTGTCTTTGGTTTTCCCGCCCGCATTTCTGTCCCCGCGATGAGGCGCTGGATGTTGTGCCGGTGTTTGACAATCAGGGTGACGCCCAGAAAGAAGGCGATGGCGCTGTTTTCGCCGGGGCCGTAGAAGAGCATACCCCAGAGGGGCGCGGAAAGTCCGGCCATGATGGCGGCGAGCGAGGAATAACGGGTCGTGAAGACCACGACGATCCAGGTTGCGAGACAAGACGCGCCGAGTGGCGGAGTCATCGCCAGCAACACGCCGCCCGCCGTGGCGACGCCCTTGCCGCCCTTGAATTTCAGGAATACCGGGTAAATGTGGCCGATGAACGCCGCCAGCCCCACCAACCCGATCATCAGATCGGAAAAACCGTAGTAACGGGCGAGTAATACGGCGAATACGCCTTTCAGGGTGTCGCCCAGCAGGGTGAAGATGGCGGCTTTCCTGTTCCCCGTGCGCAACACGTTGGTCGCGCCGGGATTGCCGGAACCGTAGGTGCGTGGGTCGGCCAGCCTGAAAATGCGGGCAGAGAGGACGGCGAAGGAGACCGAACCGAGCAGATAGGCGGTCAGACAGGCCAGCAGATTGATGACAACAGGACTCATGGTTGTGGGATGGCTGGAGTACAATGCGGCGCGGATTGTACACCGCCCTGACCTTTTTCGTATTCACTCACGCCAGCATGGACATCATCTTTATCGAGGAATTGCGCGCCGAAACCTGGGTTGGCATTTATCCCAGGGAAAAGGCCATGCCCCAGACCGTGTTGCTGGATATCCAGATTGGCGTGTCGACCGCGCCTGCCGGAGCCAGCGACGACATCCGCGACACCATCGACTACGCGACGGTCAGCACGCGCCTGCGCGGTGAACTCGCCGAACGCCATTTCAATCTGCTGGAAAAACTCGCCGAATTCGTTGCCGCCCTGATTCTCAAAGAATTCTCCGCCCAATGGGTGCGCATTTCCGTCGCCAAACTGGGGATGCTGCAAGGCGTCAAACGGGTCGGCGTCATCATTGAGCGTTCGGCCTGAGGCGATTTGCTCCCTTTAGTAAGGTGCCTCAAATGCGGGGACGCGTCGCAGCACATGCGGCGATTCGCGCGCCATGAGGACGCGCAAACGCGGCGTTGGACCCGGATCGGCGCATGTCATTTTGAACGCCCTTTTTTAAGGCGCGGTTTTCGTCTTGCGTCCAACAATGCGCCGCCATGCAAAGCGCCAGAGCAGCAGCAGGGGGAAAAGCAGCAGCAGGAAGGGGAGACTGTAGGCCAGAACGGTGAGTGCGTTGGCAGTGCCTTCAAGCAAATTTTCCAGCAACTTGCCCAGCGATTGACTGAAATCACGCCAGACCGAATCGCTGTCCGCATCGGAAAAATTGAGGGTGAGCAGATTCGTGTCGATGCGCCGCTGCTGTTGCGTGGATTCCTGCAACAGGGTTTCGCGTTGCTGCTGCACGCTGGCCTGTTCGTGCGCCAGCGTAATCAGGTCGGCGACAGTGATGTCGGGGCGGCGGGATAATTCATCCATGCGTTTGGCGTAGGCGGCAAGCTGTGCCTGCTTCTGGCGGTTGTCCGTTACCGCCTGACTTAAATCTTCGGCGCGGGTGTGTCTGGAAGTGATGTTGCCCGCCTCGCCCGCCAGCGCAATCAACGGCTCGACGCCTGCGGGTAGTACGCGCACGGTCAAACCGGAACGGTATTGATCCTGGTTGATGTTCAGGATATGACATTCGCCGAATTTCGCCGTCGCGCAAGCTTCCCGCGCCGCCGACAGACGTTGCGGTATCTGCTCGGCAGGCAATTCGATGTCGACGCTGTGCTCATAAGCCAGCATCGCGGCAGGCGCAGAGGTTTCGCTGGCTGGCGCGCTTCCATATTCATGCTGCTGACTGCAAGCGGCCAACAGGGTCAGCGTTGCCGGTAATGCGATGCGGGCAAGTTTTTTCCATGCGCTCATCATTCGCTCCTGTTCTGCCCTCTGTGGGGGCAGGCTACGTCTTTTCATCCATATTTACTGCGCCAGCCATTCCTGCGCGGCTTCTGCGGTGTCGAAGACTTCGACGGTGGCGCTCACGAAGGTTTGCGTCAGCCAGGCGCTCCAGGCGACCCATTGGCTGTTGGTGACGACGGCAATGCGGCGAAAGTCGTTTGCGTGGGCGCGGGTGAATTGCAGGTCTTCCCACGCCACATCCAGCGTGGCGTCGGCCATGTCGGAGAGGTCGAAATAGAGATCGACCGGCCCTTCGAACCGGATTTTGTAATTGACGGCTTCCTCGAATTCCTTGTAATCCGCAAGGGTGAATTCGCCATAGACATTGACGCTGACGCGATGATCCTGGCAATCGGTGACGATCATGAAGGTTTTCCTTATCGTGTATTGAGCGCTTTTTGTGTGAGTGGCGAGTTTAACCCGCTTTCCCTATCCTGGCGCGTGAGAAATGTCCGGCAGCAATACCGGCGAGGGTGATGAATATCATACCGAGCATTTCCGACCAGCCCAGATGCTCATGCCAGAGAAGTACGCCGAACAAGCTGGCAAAAATGACGGTAAGATAGGAAAGGCTGGCGTTGAGCAGGGCTTTTCCCCGGCTGTAGGCGCGGGTCATGCAAAGTTGCGCCAGCGTGGCGAAAGCGCCGACGCCCAGAAGCGGCAGGATGTTGTCGAGCCGCAGGGTTTGCAGGGGCGTGAAGGCCAGCCAGAAAAGGCTGAGGAGTGTGGCGAACAGGGAAAAATAAAACACGGTGCGCACTTCCGGCTCGCCGCGCGCGCCGAGTTCGCGGATGTTGTAGTAGGAACAGGCGGCGAGCACGCCGGAACTCAGTCCCAGCAGTGCGCCAAACCACTGTTCGGCGGCAAGACTGGGGTGCAGCAGCAGACCCACGCCGAAAAACCCCAGCGTCAGGGAAAGCGCCATGCCGGTGTTCAGCTTCAGGCCGGCGAAGCCCACCAGCAGCAGCGCCAGAAAGAGTGGCGAGGTGTAATTCAGGGTCATGGCGGTTGCCAGCGGCAGCAGGGTAATCGCCCAGAAATTGAGCGTCATGGAAAAAAATCCGGTCAGCGAGCGGCTCAACTGAAAACGCCAGTGCGGCGTAAGAGGGGAAACCCTGCGCCCGAGCATCAATGCCGTCATCAGCGCCAGCGCGATGCCGCTGCGGTAAAAGGCGATTTCCGCCACCGAAAAACCGACATGGGCAGAAAACTTGATGCATACGCCCATCGCGGCAAACAGCAGGCAGGAGGCGAGCATCCACAAACAGGGCATGGGCGGGAATATTGGAGTGACCAGGGGCGGCGGATTTTACGCTGCCCCATGGTATGTGCGCTACCTGTTCAGGCGCGGGTAGACTGAATGGCGGCGGTCATGAGGCGGCGGTAGAACTCGTGGAAGTGCTGCATCCCGTCTTCCATCGGGCTTTGGTAGGGGCCGACCTCGTTTCGGCCTTCGGCTTCCAGGGCCATGCGACCGCGATCCATGCGTTCGCCGATGTCGTCATCCTCGATGGCGGTTTCCATGTAGGCCGCCTGTTCGGCTTCGATGAATTCGCGTTCGAAATTGACGATTTCTTCCGGGTAATAAAACTCCACCACATTCATGGTCTGGTGCGTGCCCATTGGCACAAGCGTAGAGACGACCAGCACATGCGGGTACCATTCCACCATGATGTTGGGGTAGTAGGTGAGCCACACCGCGCCCTGTGGCGGGGTTTCACCCCGGTCGCCGTAGTATTCGCGCACCACTTTCTGCCAACGGTCGTAGACGGCGGAACCGGATTTCAGGAGCGAGGTGATGCCGACTTTCTGCACCGAATACCATTCGCCGAACTGCCATGAAAGATCATCGCAGGTGACGAAATTGCCGAGGCCGGGATGGAAGGGCACGACATGGTAGTCCTCAAGGTAGACCTCGATAAAGGTCTTCCAGTTGTAATTGCATGCGTGCATTTCCACGCGGTCGAGCTTGTAGCCGGAAAAGTCGAATTCCCGCGCCACCTGCATCCCGGCGAGATCGGCCTGTGCCGAACGCGGGCCTTTGAAGAGCAGGCCGTTCCAGTTTTCCAGCCTGACCTTGTCGAGGTTGAGGCAGGGATTGCCGGGGAAATGCGGCGCGCCGATGAGTTCGCCACCGGTATCGTAAGTCCAGCGGTGGATGGGGCAGACGAGGTTGCCGTCGAGTTTGCCCGCGCCTTGCAGCATGATGGCCTGACGATGGCGGCAGACATTGGACATCAGCCAGTGCGTCTGGTCGTGATTCAAAATCAGCCGACCGTGATCCAGCCATTCCAGAGAGCGGTAATCGCTCGCTGCGGGCGCCATGAGTTGATGGCCGACATAGCCGGGGCCGGCATCGAAGATGAGTTTTTTCTCCAGGGCATAAATCTGTTCGTCGAAATACCAATCCACCGGCAGTTGGGATACTGCGGGGGTCAACCGGGACAAGTTTGCGATGTCGGTCATTCCACACCTCCAACAGGCTGGGCCAGAATTCTGGCCGGGTCAAAAAGAGGGGGCATTGTAACCCGCTAACGGACAATCATGCATTGCGGCTGTAAGCCATGATGGCATTGGGAATCTGATCCAGCGACATAACCTCGTCGGCGGCGCCCAGGCGGATGGCTTCCTTGGGCATGCCGAAAACCACGCAACTGGCTTCGTCCTGGGCGATGGTGCGCGCGCCGGCGTCGTGCATTTCCTTCATGCCCACCGCGCCATCGTCGCCCATACCGGTCATGATGATGCCCAGGGCATTCTGGCCGGCGTAGCAGGCCACCGAACGGAAGAGCACATCGACGGAAGGAATGTGGCGACTGACGTGTGGTCCCTCGCGGACTTCGACGCAGTATTGCGAACCGACGCGTTTCAGCATCATGTGCTTGCCGCCGGGTGCGATCAGGGCGAGGCCGGGGTGCACCCGGTCGCCATTTCTGGCTTCGCGCACCTGGATCTGGCACTGGTTGCTCAACCGTTGGGTGAACATGCCAGTGAAATTTTCCGGCATGTGCTGGACGATGACCAGTCCCAGCGTCGTGGCGGGCAGGCGGGTGAGCACGGTTTCCAGCGCCTGGGTGCCGCCGGTGGAGGTGCCGATGGCGATGATGCGTTCGCTGGTACGGGGCAATATGCCCCTGCTCAAGGGCAGCATGACATCGGCGGAGAGTTTGGGACGGTCAGGCATGGACGTGGGGCGCAGGGTGGCAAGGCACGCGATGGCGTTGTTTTTGTCTTGCAGGGCCAGGCGGGGCAATGGTTTCATGGGGGTACGCGCGGCGAGGCGCACGGCGTGACAGAATTCCTGCGCGCTGTTTTCGAGAAAGGTTTTGACGCCGGACATTGGCTTGGGGATGACGGAGACTGCCCCGGAAGCCAGCGCCTCTCGCTCGATCGACGAGCCTTTTTCCGCCATGTGGGAACAGATGATGGTCGGAATGGGGCGCTCGCTCATGATCTGGCGCAGGAAGGTGAGGCCGTCCATGCGTGGCATTTCGATGTCGAGAATCAATACGTCGGGTAGAAAATTTTTAATTTTTTCCTGCGCAAACAGGGGGTCGGCTGCCATTGCGACCACTTCTATGCCAGAATCCTGATCGAGCATCTGTGAGATGACCTGGCGCACCAGCGCCGAATCATCTACGATCATTACTTTTATTTTTTCAGCCATATTTTTTGCCTGTTTGTGCTGGGAGCTTGCGATGACCTGTAGGGTCGTCAAGTCTGGCCTGAAACCCGGATGCCAGCAAGTGCCCGCGAAAACAGGCGGCGAGGATAAGCATGGATCTGGCGTATACGCTGGAAATGTCGGCGCTGACCGATATTGGCCTGGTGCGGGAACACAACGAAGACGCCGTATTTGCCGACGCCGGACTCGGACTGGCGATACTGGCGGACGGCATGGGCGGTTACAACGCGGGCGAGGTGGCGGCAGAGATGCTGGTTTCCCGGCTTGCGGAAAATCTGGACGAGTTGCAGCGTTTGTCGTTGCCGAACGGGTCGCCGCCGGATCGTCTGGGCGTTGTGCGGGAACTGGAAGTCCGCATCGCCCTGGTCAATGAGGAAATCTATCAACTGGCGCACAGCGATGTCCGTTACACCGGCATGGGCACGACGCTGGTCATGGGGGTTTTCGTCCATGATTTCCTGATTACCGCGCATGTTGGCGATTCGCGTTGCTACCGGCTGCGTCAGGGCGATCTGACCCTGTTGACCCGCGATCATTCCCTGTTGCAGACGCAGATCGACTGTGGCCTGATTACGCCGGAAGAAGCGCGTTTTTCCAGTATCAGGAATCTGGTGACGCGGGCGGTGGGTGTCGAAAGCATGGTCGAGTCGGAATTCAATGGTTATGATGTCGCCTGCAACGATATTTACCTGTTTTGTTCCGATGGTCTGCACGATACACTGATGGATTCGGAAATCGCCCATATTCTGGAAGCGCAGGCCGGTGATCTGCACACAGCGGCGGTTACGCTGATTGCAGAGGCCAACGCGCGCGGCGGGCAGGATAATATCTCTGTTATTCTGGTCAGGACGGGCGACCGTTCCGACATAAAGAACAATCATCCAGCAAGTTAAGCGAGCGGAGAAGAGGTACGGAAAAATGGCGAAACTGGTACTTTCCATGGACGGTCTGGTGCTGAAGGAAATCGAACTGGACAAAGAACGCATTACCATTGGTCGTCGACCCCACAATGATGTTCAGATCAACAATCTCGCCATTTCCGGCGAGCACGCCGTGATTGTCACCATCCTGAATGACTCTTTTCTGGAGGACCTGAACAGCACCAATGGCACGCTGGTCGACGGCAAACCCATCAAGAAGCGTGTCCTGCATCACAACGACGTGATCACGCTGGGCAAATACACGCTCAAATTTCTGAATGATCCGAAGGCGAAGCTCGCCGATGAAGGCCGTATCGAAATGGAAACGCCGCTGAGCGGGGGATATTCCAGGCGGGGAACGGGCAGCAACGTTACGCCGCCCGTGGGCGTTTCCAGTGATGTCGGCAATGCGGGCATCGCGAGCAGTATCGGCACTGCCACCTCTTTCAGCAGTGCAGACAGCCCGGTTGCAGCCGCAACCGTCATTTTCGACGAAACAGAGCGGACATTGCCAGAAGAGCGCGCGGGCACGACATCCGAGGACGCGATGGCTGTGTTGCGTATCCTGAGCGGCAGCAACAAGGGCAAGGAATTGCCGTTGTCCAAACCGTGTACGACCCTGGGCAAGCCGGGTGTCCAGGTGGCGACCATCGTCTGCCAGGCCCTGGGCTATATGCTCCAGCACATCGAAGGCGAGCAGAAGCCCCTGGTGAATGGAAGTTCCATCGGCGATGAACCCTGCTTGCTCAACGATGGCGACGTGATAGAGATTTACCACGTGAACATGCGTTTCCTGCTCAGGTTCTGATTTGACGGACGCGGGGTATAATCCCATCCTTTTTCGACGGATTACGCATCATGGAAGCAGAACAACAAAACGGCATCGCCAATCATCTGGACGATCTGGCGGCGCGCGCCGCTGAACTCCGGAGGTATCTTTGACTACGATCAGAAACACGAACGCCTGATCGTCGTCAATCTGGAACTGGAAGACCCGAAAGTCTGGGACGACCCCAAACGCGCCCAGGAACTGGGCCGGGAAAAACGCACGCTGGAAGAGGTGGTGCTGGTGCTGCAAAGCGTGGAGCAGGGCATTCTCGACGCGCGTGAACTCTTCGACATTGCCCGCGCGGAAGCAGATGACGACACCTTAATCGGTGTTGCGGAAGACGCCGATGGCATCGAAGCCAGGGTGGCGACGCTCGAATTCCGCCGCATGTTCAACAACCCGCAAGACCCCAATCCCTGTTTTCTGGAAATTCAGGCCGGGGCGGGGGGCACCGAGGCGCAGGACTGGGCTTCGATGCTGGAGCGCATGTATCTGAAATACGGCGAACGAAAAGGGTTCAGTGTTGAACTGATGGAAGAATCGGAAGGCGATGTGGCGGGCATTAAAAGCGCCACCATCAAGTTTTCCGGCGATTATGCCTACGGCACGCTACGCACGGAAACCGGCATTCATCGGCTGGTGCGTAAATCTCCCTTCGATTCCAACGCGAAGCGGCACACGAGTTTTTCCTCGGTTTTCGTCTACCCGGAAGTCGATGATTCCATCGCAATCGACATCAATCCGGCGGATGTGCGCATTGACACCTTCCGCGCTTCCGGCGCGGGCGGTCAGCACATCAACAAGACCGATTCCGCCGTGCGCATGACCCACGCGCCCACGGGCATCGTCGTGCAGTGCCAGAACGACCGCTCGCAACACCGTAACCGCGACGAAGCCTGGCAAATGCTGCGCGCCCGCCTCTACGAGCACGAACTCCGCAAACAGCAGGCGGAACAGCAAAAGCTGGAAGACGCCAAATCCGACATCGGCTGGGGGCACCAGATTCGTTCCTACGTGCTCGATCAATCCCGCATCAAGGATTTACGCACCAATGTCGAAACCGGCAACACCCAGGCCGTGCTGGATGGCGATCTGGACGCCTTCATTGCCGCCAGTTTGAAACAGGGCGTCTGATTGCACGCTCGCCCGCATCGCCATCAAATCAAGGAAAGCTGAACATGTCCCATCCCGACGAACAAACCGCCGTCGACGAAAACCATCTCATTGCCGAACGTCGGCAGAAACTGGCCGAATGGCGGCAGACAGGCCGCGCCTGGCCGAATGATTTTTTGCGTGAAAATACCGCAGGCAAGCTGCATGAGGTCTATGACGAAAAGGCGGCGGAAGACCTGGAAGCCGCGTCGGTGGAAGTCCGCGTGGCCGGGCGCATCATGCTGAAGCGGGTGATGGGCAAGGCGTCGTTCGTCACCCTTCAGGATTTGTCGGGGCGCATCCAGCTCTACGTCAGTCGGGATAGCGTTGGCGAGGCGGTCTATGCCGATTTCAAGCATTGGGATATTGGCGACATCGTGGGCGCGGTCGGCACGCTGATGAAGACCAAAACGGGTGAACTTTCGGTCAAGGCGGGCGAACTCCGCCTGCTCTCAAAATCCCTGCGTCCGTTGCCGGACAAATTCCACGGCCTCACCGATGTGGAATCGAAATACCGCCAGCGTTATGTCGACCTCATCGTCAATGAAGAAACCCGCTTCACTTTCGCCGCCCGCAGCCGCATCGTCCAGAGCATTC
This sequence comes from Zoogloeaceae bacterium, assembly GCA_031273565.1. GTDB lineage: Bacteria > Pseudomonadota > Gammaproteobacteria > Burkholderiales > Rhodocyclaceae > Azovibrio. Next base: position 19,551 of record JAISRR010000064.1, read on the forward strand.
GCAACTACATGTGCGGGCACGGGTTTATGGAGGTGGAAACGCCTATGCTGCACCCCATTCCCGGCGGCGCGACGGCCAGGCCTTTCGTGACGCACCATAACGCGCTGGACATGGACATGTTCCTGCGTATCGCGCCCGAACTGTTTTTAAAGCGTCTGGTGGTCGGCGGCTTTGAAAAGGTGTTCGAGGTCAATCGCAATTTCAGAAACGAAGGGCTTTCCCCCCGGCACAATCCTGAATTCACGATGATGGAATTCTATGAGGCTTATGCCAACTACAAGAGCCTGATGGATTTTACGGAAGGTCTTCTGCGTCACGCCGCGCGTGAGGCGCTGCAAACGGAAAGTTTTGTCCATCAGGGCAGGGAACTTGATTTTTCCCGCCCCTTCCAGCGCCTCACCATCACCGGGGCGATTCGGAAATTCCACCCGGAATTCACCGATGCCCAGCTTGCCGAACCGGAATGGCTGAAGGCAAAAATCAGGGCCTTCGGCGAAAACGTGCAGCCCGGCGGTGTTGGCGCGTTGCAATTGCAACTTTTTGAAGCCTGTGCCGAGAGCCAGCTTTGGGAGCCGACCTTCATCATTGATTATCCGGTGGAAGTCTCGCCCTTGGCCCGCGCTTCCGACGCCAACCCGGAAATCACCGAGCGTTTTGAACTCTTCATCGCCGGACGCGAAATCGCCAACGGTTTTTCCGAACTGAACGACCCGGAAGACCAGGCAGAACGCTTTCAGGCGCAGGTCAAAGCCAAGGACGCGGGCGACGAAGAAGCCATGTACTACGACGCCGACTATATCCGCGCGCTGGAATTTGGCCTCCCCCCCACCGGCGGCTGCGGCATCGGCATCGACCGTCTGGTGATGCTCTTGACCGACAGCCCCGCGATTCGTGACGTAATTCTGTTCCCGCAGATGCGGCGGGAGGTCATCTTGGGTGAATTCAATAACTATGGCTGAGTGAGGCTTTGGGTAGGGCGTGCTCTCCGAGCGCGCCGTTCGTTAACCACGGCGGTTTCGGAGAAACCGCCCTGATGCGGCTCCCTCTCCGAGGGAGCTGCCCCGCAAGGGGATGAGGGAGTGGTTTTTGATGCCCCAACCCTGAGAACATTACCCTTTTGGGGACAAACAAAATGTCAATTCACGCCATCATCGACTTTGAAACCACTGGCCTTTCCCCGAATCATGGCGCGCGACCAACAGAAGTTGCGATTGTCCTCATTGACGAGGGCAAAATCATTGACCGCTTTCAGAGCCTGATGAATCCGGGCGTCCCTATCCCTCATGAGATACAGGTTCTGACCGGCATCAGTAACGCAATGGTTCGCGCCGCGCCCAAGGTCGAATCCGTGATGCGGGACGCCGTGCGGTTTGTGGGCAACCATCCCATGCTCGCCCACAATGCCGCTTTCGACAGCAAATTCTGGGATGCCGAGCTACGCCGGATCAATATAAGGCGCAAACAGGAATTCGCCTGTTCCATGCTATTGGCACGCCGTATTTTCCCCGAAGCGCCGAATCACAAGTTGGGTACGCTCGTGCAAACATTGGGCTTGCCCGCGACAGGCCGCTATCACCGCGCCCTGGCCGATGCCGAAGCCACCGCCTACCTACTGCTGCACATCAAACAGGAACTCCAACGCCGCTATCGTCTTGCAACCGTGAGCCACGAACTGCTGGTCGCAATACAGTCCGCAAGTCGCAGTCAGCTTGAAACCTGCGTTCGCCGCCACCAGCGTGCAAGTTAGAAGTCAGGAAGTTTTTTGGCTTGAACGGGTCGGAAACCTGTGCGCTTATGTCTTGAACGCGAGAATAAAGGCCAGTTACGACGGGAATATGATTGTACGGAACTGAACAATTAGCGCAGGTTTTACTACTGCTGATTTTTTGCGGTTTGTTTTCTGATTCCTGACCCTTGGTATACGGCATAATCCCCGATGTTTGTCATCCCCTGATTCTGAGATCCACCGCCATGAGTGCTCCCGCCACCGCCGAATATAGCCTGATCACTTCCGTCATCCTGCTGGCCGAAAGAGCGATTGCCGAGGCGGAAAGCATGGGGCTGGAGTATGCGGAAACACTGGAAAACCTGAAACGCAAGGAAGCGAATCGGCAGGCGGAACAGCAGCGGGCGCAGGCGGCGCGGGCGATGCGTATGGCGGATTTGCAAGCGCAGGCGGAACATCTGGCGGCGCGTTGTCTGCGCCTTTCCGGATTGACGCGGCAGGAGGAAATCCTGCCGCCAGCGCCGCTTGGCGTCGAGGCGGCCGACGTGGTTGCCTGGAGTGCGTATGTGCGGCGGCTGGAAACAACGCTGGTCAACATGGAAGCGCGTCTGGATGGAGAATCCACCGCCGTGCAGGTTCTGGCGACCGTCGAAGACGGTGAAAAGCTGGATTTACAGGGCGTGCTGGCGCTGTATCTCGCTCAGCGTCAGGTGGAACGGAACGCCGCCGAACGGATGGCGTGGCGGGAAATGGTCGAACGGATACTGGCGCGGCTGGAATTGCCGCCCGGTGAGCCGTTGCCCGCGCAGATTGAGGGTCTGGCGCGCGCGGTCATTCTGGCGGAAACGTCGACGCGGGCTGAATTGCTGGGCAATGAATTGCGGCGGGAAGTCCAGCTTTATCAGGAGAACGTCGAACAGGCGCGGCAAGACGCGGCGCAGGCCGTCGACTGGTTGCAACGCTTTGCCGTCGCCAGCGGGTTGGTGAGCGAAGCGGCGGCAGCGGACGATGGCGCATTGGTGGAATGCCTGCAAGCGGTTGCGGCCGGTTTGCTGCCGCTGGACGCAGCAACGCGCAAGACCGTCCTGCGCCGTGTGCAGGAAATCGACGACATCATTTACACGCGAGAACAAAAGGCTGCTGCCTTGGTATTGGAGCAATCGTTGCAGGATTTGGGCTATCAGGTCGAAGCGGTGAGCGAAACCCTGTTTGCCGAGGGGGGGATGCTGCATTTTCAGCGCTCCGGCTGGGGGGGTTACCATGTGCGTCTGCGGGTCAATGCTAAAGAAAAACATTTCAACTTTAACGTGGTGCGCGCGAAAGCTGACGATACCCAACGCGACGCCGCCGCGCAGAAAAAACAGGATTTCATCGCCGAGGAACGCTGGTGCGCCGAGTTTCCCCGTTTGCTGGCGACCCTGGCCGCGCGCGGCCTGAAGCTCGATATCATCCGCCAGTTGGAGGCGGGCGACCTGCCTGTGCAGGAAGTCGACGCGGAATGTCTGCCCCGTTTTGCCACCGAAAGCGCGCCCGCGCGCAAAACTGCGCTCAAAAGATTTAAATTGCCGGGAGAAAAGCCTTGAGTGAATCGAACGCCGCTGAATTGTCTTCCACCGCCGATTTTTCGCCACGCTGGTTACGCGACCTGGAACGCCTGTTGCCGATCCGCTCGCAGTTCGTGGTGTCGGGCAATATCCGTGACCATTTTTTGATGCCGCTGGCAAACGGCGTGTTGACGCCCGCGTTGCTGACGCGCTGCCTGTGGTCGTCCCTGCGGCGGCAGGGGTATCGCTTTCTGCTGATTTTCGACCCGGTGGAAGGTTTGCGCCCGTATCCCAACGAGCCGGAGGCGGTGGCGCTGGCGACCCGGCTTTTCGAGCTGAAGCTTCAGGAAGGGTTCATGCCCATGAGTCTGGAGCGACTGGCGGGGGTGATGAAACGCCTGACCCGGATGCGCGATGCCCACTGCGCCCTGTTGATTGATTTTGCCTCCCGTCTGGCGCGACATCCCGACCAGTTGAGCGCGGAAGAGCACGCCTTCTTTCTCGCGGCCGAACGTCTGGCGGTGCACGCCGTCCCGGTGGTCAGCCGCGCCACCGGCGCAACTTCGCATACCGCCGCGAATGCAGCGCCAAATGCAGCCCCGAACGCAGCCCCGAATCTGGCGCCGGATATCGTTTCGAATCCGGTCGCAAATCCAGTTCCGAATTCATCCCGAAATGAGGTGGGTGGCGACAAGCCGCGTTTTAATCCCGTGCTCTGGCTCCTGAACCGGCCTCAGGATTTGCCTTCGTGGTTCGTGCTGGATAATGTGCGGGTGGAGAGCCTGAACGTGGCGTTGCCGGATTTTGAAACCCGCGTCATGGCGGCGCGGAGTTATTTCACCCTGTTCAGAAAAACGGAAACGGCGGGGCCGGAAGACCGGGAGAAATTCGCCCAGGCCTTCGCGCTCGCTACCGAGGGATTGCCGCTGACCGCCTTGTCTGATGCCGCCCAGCTTGCCGACCGGCAGGGCATTGCCTTTGCCGATGTCGACGATGCCGTGCAGTGCTACAAGGTGGGCGCGCTGGAAAATCCCTGGAAAAAACCCTACCTGCGCGAGCGCATTGCCGGAGCAGCGGAATTCATCGAAACGCGGGTAAAAGGCCAGGAACAGGCGGTGACCAAGAGCGTGGACATTCTCATGCGTTCGGTGATGGGGCTGACGGGCGCGCAGGCGAAGAGCGGCGGCAACCGTCCGCGCGGCGTGCTCTTTCTCGCCGGGCCGACCGGCGTGGGCAAAACCGAACTGGCGAAGACCCTGACGCAACTGGTGTTTGGCGATGAGCGCGCCTATATCCGTTTCGACATGAGCGAATTCGCCGAGGAACACACGGGCGCACGACTTCTGGGCGCGCCGCCGGGATACGTGGGTTTTGAGGCCGGCGGCGAACTCACCAACGCGGTGCGGGAAAAACCGTTTTCCGTGGTGCTCTTCGACGAAGTGGAAAAAGCGCATCCGCGCATTCTGGACAAATTCCTGCAAATTCTCGAAGACGGACGCCTGACCGACGGTCGCGGCGACATTGCCTATTTTTCCGAAACCATTCTGGTATTTACCTCCAACCTGGGTATCTACACCGAAGACGCCAGTGGCGCGCGCACGCAAAACGTGCAGCCGGGCGACCCTTACGAACAGGTGGAAGCCAGGGTCAAGGGCGCGATTGCCGATTATTTCAAATACCGCCTGTCGCGCCCGGAGCTTTTGAACCGGATCGGCGACAACATTGTGGTGTTCAATTTCATCACGCCACCAGTGGCCGAGCGCATTTTCACCGGGATGCTGGACAATGTGATCCGCCGGGTGCGCGGGGAACACAAGCTGGAACTCGATTTCGCACCGGAAGCCCGCGCGCAGATCACGCAATGGTGTATTGAAGACCTCTCCAACGGTGGACGCGGCATTGGCAATCAACTGGAATCCCGCCTCATCAATCCCCTGGCGCGCGCCTTGTTTACCCTGGATTTACAGGGACGGGAACGCATCCGGGTTACGGAGTTCGTGGAGAGCGTTGAGAAAATTGTCAGCGTGCGGCTGGAGTGACACCACTCCCCGACAGGAGATATTCCGGGTGAAACGAGAGAAAATCGGGTAGAATCCGTGCCTTCCGACAAAGACAAGCGTTTGCATCGCCATGACAAAAGACGTGATTGCCTTGGGGTATTCTGAACAAATCAAAATTTGTCATTCCCGCGCAAGCGGGAATCCAGTGCTTTTAAAAATTCATGGATTCCCGTTTGTCAAAGGATGTTTCGTGTTTTCCGAATCATGAAAATACTTTTTCTGGTACAAAAAACGCAGCGCATAATTCTGGATCGTCTTTATGAGGGCGTTGCCGCGCATTGCGATTGTGATCTGCGCTGGCTGGAGGATGATGAACAGGCGGATTTGCGTGGCTGGTTTCGTCGTCGTATTGATCTTGCGCGTTATGATCGTGTGCTTTCTTTCTTGCGCTTCAAAAAAGAAATTCGGCAGTGGCGTTTTTTACGAACGATACCTAATTTGGTTTTTCTGGAGCATGATGCTTACCAGAATTATATTCCCTGTAAATACACGAATAAATTCAGTCGACATTATGCGCGTCTTCCCTGGGCCAGAGTGCTTTGTTCGGGAGCAGGCGTTGCGGCACGTTTGCAAGGCGAAGGCATTGATGCCGTCTTCGTACCCAAGGGCTATGATCAGACATTGTTTTCCGATCTGGGGCTTGTCCGTGACATTGAACTGGCTTTTCTTGGCAGTACCGGAAGCGTAGTGTATAGCGGGCGCAAGGCACTGCTGGAAGAACTGGGCAAGGTGGAAAATCTGATTATTGCCCGCACCAACTCCGGCGACGAATATCTGCAAACCCTGAATCGCATCCGTTTTTTTGTTAGCGCCGATGTTGGCATGGGCGAATACATGGTCAAGAATTTCGAGGCGATGGCCTGTGGTTGTGTATTGCTGGCCTACGATCAGGGAGATGTGGAAAACAACGCATTGGGTTTTGTCGACATGGAAAATCTGGTGCTTTATCGTTCGCTGGATGATTTACGGCAGAAACTCGCCATGCTGCGTAAAACGCCGGAATTGGCGGAAAAAATTGCAGCCAACGGGCAGAAACTGGCGCGCGAAAAATATACTTTTGCCACAATCGGACAGCATATCGTCACCGCTCTGGAAGCGCCGCTGCGTCCTGCCGCACCTTTATCATGGTGGGAAAATTTGCGGCAGCGTTATGGAATTTAAACCCTGATGCCGCGCCTGATTTTTCTGATCCCCTATTTTGGTGTCTGGCCTTTCTGGATGCCGTTTTTTCTGCGCTCCTGCGCTGCCAATCCTGATATTGATTGGCGTATTTTTACGGATTGTCCAATCCCGGAAAATGTGCCGGATAATGTGTATTTTCAGACCATTTCTTTTGCCGATTATTGCCATTTGGTGGCAGAGCGACTGGAAATTGTTTTCCAGCCGGATAATTACCGGAAACTTTGCGACCTTAAACCGGCACTGGGATATATTCATGCGGATATTCTGGTCAATTACGATTACTGGGGGTTTGGCGATATTGATCTGGTTTATGGCGATCTGCGCGAATTTCTGACAAAAATTGATCTGCCGCGCTATGCGCTGTTTTCTACCCATGCCCGACGGGTTTCCGGTCATCTCTGCCTGATGCGCAATACACCGGAAATGCGTATGGCTTTTATGTCCTGCAAGGACTGGCGCAAAAAACTTGCGCATCCTGAACACCTGACTTTTGACGAAGGCGCATTCAGCCGCCTGTTCATCCGCCATAAAAACTGGCCGGAGCCGCTGCGAAAACTGGCGAACAAATGGAATCCCTGGTGGCGAAGAAGCCTGTTCATGGAAACCTGGAGTACGCCGGGCGCGCGCATTCCCTGGCATGATGGCGGCCGTAATTTTCCCGACTGCTGGATATGGCGTCAGGGTCGTTTATATAATGACCGCGATGGCGACCGCAGTTTCCCCTATTTTCATTTCGCCGCCTGGAAATACAATTGCTGGCCCGCGTATGATACCGCGCAACTTTTACCTATCCACACCGCATTTACACCTCTGGAACATGGCAATGCCTTTTGTATTACAGCCAGCGGTTTCCGGGAGATTCCAGCATGATTTTTTCTGAACAGAGCGACATTACGTTGGTCGTGACCAGTTGCGGGCGCTTTGATTTATTAAAACGCACATTGGCGAGTTTTGATGCCTGCAATACCCTGCCTTTGCGTGCCGCATTGATCACTGAAGATAGCGGCGACGAAGCTGTGCGGACGTGTATCCCCGCGCATTGGGCGGGGCATGTCACCTTTTTTGTCAACAATCCCCGGCTTGGGCAATTGCGCTCCATCGACCTGGCCTATGGCGAAATCAAGACGGCATGGGTCTTTCATTGCGAAGACGACTGGGAATTTTATCGACCGGGTTTTATTGAAGATTCGCTGAAGCTTCTGCAAGCACAGCCCAAAGCCTTGCAGGTTTGGCTACGCAGTGCCGCGCATGATCTGGCGCTGCACAGTCCTTATGTTTCGCATGGCGAACGGCAGATTGTCGCGGGCGTTCCCTGTTACCGGGTTTATTCCAGCAAGGCTGACTGGCAGGGATTCTCCTTTAATCCCGGCCTGCGACGATTGGCTGATTATTGGCAACACGCGCCTTACAGCCAGTTTGATGGCGAAAAGGATTTGTCGCGCCTTTACGCTGATGAAGGACGTTACGCCCTCATTTTGGAGAATGACGCTGTGATGCATACTGGCTGGGGAGGGCACGTCGCAATTCCGCATGAACATGAGCGACGGAAGAAAATAAAACGTCGGCAGCATCAGAAAATCATGGCTGCCTTGGTGTTGGGTATCGTGGCTGGCTTGATTCTTGGGGGCATATTTTGAAGGAAACAATGAATCATAACAACATACCCAAAACTGCGGATAACAGAATACAGCACTACCTGGCGTTTTGTCTGCTGGCGGTGATACCGGCCTATATTCTGTCTCCAAGTTTGAAATGGGTCGCGCAGTTTTATTTTGTTTTTATTGCGATTCCCGGATTGTTTTTGTTTTCGAAATGGCGCTGCCATATTCCGCCTTATTCGACGGATCTGTTTTTATGGGCAGTTTTCTTGTTTTGGTGCGCGTTGAATGGTGCGGTCTTGAGCGCTGATAATGGCGGTCTGCAATATATAAAATATGTGTTTTATGTCACTTTGTTCATCATTATTTCTGGGCGTCTGGCGTGTCCATGTATCTTTCGTTCCAGAAATGTTGCGTGCTGTTTGTTCTGGGGGTTGATAATTTATATTTGCGTTTCATGGCTCGTAAAATGGAAGTATGGAGGCTATATTTTCAAGGAACCCTTACGGGATATGTTGTTGCCTGTTGCAGCCACTACCTATACTTTGAGCGGTCTGCTTGCAGCGCTCTTTGCGCTATTGCTTCCGGGGTGGCTGAAATATAGTCGCTGGGTAGAATTATTGGGCGCATTGATTGGCACGTTATTTGTACAGGCTTTTCTTTTTCAGAATCGTTCCGGATTGGTTGCCACGATTGTTATTCTTGGAGTTGCCATGGTTGCGAGCGCATACATTTCAGCACGGGTTTTCTTGCGTTTGCTTTTGGTGCTGATTACCTCGGCAGGGTTAATGATGGTCATATTGTATGGTATGCCTGATCTTGTCCAGCGAGGGTCATCAGGTCGCATGGAGCTTTGGAGTAAATATCTTTATGAATGGCAACAATGTGGAATATGGCTGGGTTGTGGTCCTGAATTCAAAAGTACGCTAACGTTTATGCAGGGCATCCCTATGATGGTGCCACATAATATTTTCTTGTCTTTTGCTGTTTATAACGGATTGGTGGCATTAATATTGTTTTGTCTTATTTGCATCCATGCGCTCTATACTGCATGGAGGCGTCGCGATCCCTGGGGGGCTTATCTTTTGGCTGGACTGGTTTTCCTGACTTTTGAAGGGGCGGAATTATTTAAACAACCAACCACATCCTGGATATTTAGCTTGCTGCCAATAGCGTTGATTTTTAATCCGCAGAAATGTGGTAAAACTCGCGCTCCCGATTTCCTGTATTCCAGGGAATAGTGTTGTTATTCAGGGTAGTGTCGTATTATAGACTGTTAAATATAACAAAGCGGTTTTTACAAAGAAGAATTATAAACATTGTGGGTAGAAAAACAGATATGATGCCTGTGCATCTGTTCTCAAGCAAGCTTCGAAATGGCGCAATGTGCACCCTGTGACCTGTTTTCCCATCGTGAAAATCACTATCGCCGGAACCGGCTACGTTGGACTTTCGCTCGCTGTTCTGCTGGCGTCTGCATTGCGGGTATGTGTCGGCGCGGAATCGTCAAACGCAAGCGCGGTTCAGGCGCGTCGAATGCGGTTGCGAGGAACCCGCCGAAGCGATCTGGCGCAGCGTCACCCTTTCAGACACCGCAGGAATTCCCTGCCTTCAGGCGGGAGAGCATGTCGAGCCTTGCTCCGCTGATAAGCATATAAGGATATTGGAGAAAACAAGCAAGACTTGATTCCTGATGATGTGGGACAATCGCGCTTTGCATAGGCGAATGACGCTTGGGGGCGTCGTGTTTATGGGAATGAAAAAACATCGCGTCGGAATTATCGCGCTGGCGTTGGCGGGCCTGCTCTTGCTGGTCGGCGCGACTTACTGGCTGCAACGGGCTGAACCGGCGACGCTTCGGGGTGACAGCGCTCAGGCGCAGGATGTAACCGTCGTGGAGACGGCGCGGGTGCTCAGCGTGCGTTTTCCGGCGGAGGCGTCGGCGGTGGGCACCTTGAAATCCAATGAGTCCGTATTGCTGCGGCCCGAAACTTCCGGGCGCATCGAAGCCATTTATTTCAAGGACGGAGAACGGGTTAAACGCGGCGCGCTGCTGCTCGCGCTGGACGCGGGCGTGCAGGCGGCGGAATTGCAGCAGGCCAGAGCCAATCTGGCGTTGGCGCAGGCCAATCAGCGCCGCAACGAAGATCTGTTCCAGAAAAAATTCATCAGCCAGCAGGCGCTGGACAATACCCGCGCCGCCCTGAAAGTGCAGGAAGCGGCGGTGGCGCTGGCGCAGGCGCGGGTGGACAAGATGCGCATTCGCGCGCCTTTCGACGGCGTGGTGGGCATCCGCAATGTGAGCGTCGGCGATTATGTGAAAGAGGGCGAAGACCTGGTTAATCTGGAAGACACCGCAATCCTGAAAGTGGATTTCCGCCTGCCGGAAGTTCATTTGAACCGCTTGCGCGTGGGGCAGACTCTGGAAGTGCGTTCCGACGCCTTGCCGGACGAAACTTTTTCGGCGCGACTGGCGGCAATCGATCCTTTGGTGGATGTGGGCGGGCGCTCCATCTCCTGCCGCGCCCTGTTGTCCAATCAGGAAGGTCACCTGCATCCGGGCATGTTTGTGCGCGTGCAGCTCGCTTTCGGCGAGCGCGACACGGTGTTGGCCATTCCCGAAGAAGCGGTGGTGATGGGCAGCACGCCATCGGTGTTTCGCGTCCAGAATGGCCGCGCGAAAACCGCGTCCGTGCAATTGGGACAACACCGGGACGGACAGGTTGAAGTGCTGGAAGGATTGCAGGCCGGCGATATCGTGGTGACCTCCGGGCAACTGAAATTGCGCGACGATCAGCCGGTGCGCTACGGTGAAACGCATGACGTGCTGTAGGAACTGCGGCTTGTCGCAGCGGGAATCCCATTCATGAAAATTTCCGAAATCTGCATCCAGCGCCCTGTTTTCGCCACCGTGCTGTCGCTGGTGGTGATGCTGCTGGGGCTTGTTTCTTACGGGCGGCTTGCCGTGCGCGAGTATCCCAAAATCGACGAGCCGATTGTCACGGTTTCCACGACTTACCGGGGCGCGTCGGCAGAGATTGTCGAATCGCAGATTACCAAGCCTCTGGAAGATTCGCTGGCGGGGATTGAGGGGATCGAGGTGTTGTCTTCCGTTTCCCGCGCCGAACGCAGTCAGGTTTCCGTGCGCTTCAAGGTGGAGCGCGACCCGGATTCCGCCGCTTCCGATGTGCGCGACCGGGTTTCCCGCGCGCGCGGGCGGTTGCCGGATGAGGTGGATGAGCCGGTCATCGCCAAGGTGGAGGCGGATGCCGACCCCATCATCCGGCTGGCGTTCTTTTCGGACCGTCATACCCCTCTGGAAGTGAGCGATATCGCCAGCCGCGTGATCAAGCCAAAGCTGCAAACCCTGCCCGGCATGGCGGAGGTGCGCGTGGATGGCGAGCGCAAATTCGCCATGCGGATCTGGTTGGACAGGGCGCGTCTGGCGGCCTATCAGGTGACGGTGCAGGATGTGGAGGACGCGCTGCGCCGCCAGAACGTGGAAGTGCCCGCAGGCCGTATTGAAAGCGCGAAGCGGGAATTTTCCGTGGTGGCGCAGACCGACCTGCAACGACCGGAGGAATTCGCGGCGATCATCATCAAGACGGTCAACGGCTACCCGGTGCGCCTTGCCGAACTGGGGCGGGTGGAAATCGGCGCGGAATCCGAGCGCAGCGCCTCGCGTTTCAATGGCATGAATTCCGTATCTTTGGCGCTCATCAAGCAATCCACCGCCAATCCGCTCGATCTGGCGCACGCCTTGCAGAAGGATTTGCCCCGGATTATCGAGGATCTGCCCGAAGGCATGTCGGTCGCTTATTCCTATGACAACACCACCTTTATCGACCGTTCCATCCAGTCTGTGTTTTCCACCATTCTGGAAGCCATCGCGCTGGTGATCCTGATCATCTTTTTCTTTCTCCGGAATTTCCGCGCCACGCTGATTCCGCTGGTGACGATTCCCGTTTCCCTGATTGGCGTCTTTACCCTGATGCTGATCATGGGGTTTACCATCAACACCCTGACCCTGCTGGCGCTGGTGCTGGCCATCGGTCTGGTGGTCGATGACGCCATCGTGGTGTTGGAAAACATTTTTCGTCATATCGAAAGCGGCATGTCGCGCCGCGAAGCGGCTTTTCTGGGCGCGAAGGAAATCGGTTTTGCCGTGGTCGCCATGACCATTACGCTGGCGGCGGTCTATGCGCCCGTGGCGTTCATGACCGGGCGCACCGGCAAGCTGTTTATTGAATTCGCGTTGACGCTGGCGGGGGCGGTGCTGGTTTCCGGTTTCGTGGCGCTGACGCTCTCGCCCATGATGTGCTCGCTGCTCCTGAAGCATCAGGAAAAACACAATCGCGCCTTCATGGCGATTGAAGGTTTTCTCGACAACATCAGCGCCGCTTACAAACGGGTGTTGGAAGCCTCGCTCGCGCGGCGCTGGATCATCATGACGCTGTTTCTGCTGGTGGCGGCGGCAAGCGTATTCCTCTTCAACCTCCTGCATTCAGAACTCGCGCCCGTCGAAGACCGGGGCACCATCATGACCACTTTTTCCGGGCCGGAAGGCGCGACGCTGGACTATATGAATGTCTATGCCCGGCAACTGGAAGTCATTTACGAAAAAACGCCGGAAGTGGAACGCCACAACATCATGGTGGGCGTTCCCATCGTCAACCGGGGCACCGCCTATGCCCGCCTTTCTGACTGGGACGACCGGAAACGCTCGGCGCAGGAAATCGCCGAAGAAATGCGCCCGCAATTTACCGCCATTCCCGGCATTCTGGCTTTTCCCACCTTGCCGCCCGCGTTGGGGCAAAGCTCGCGTTCGCGGCCTGTGCATTTCATCATTGTCAGCAGCGTCTCTTACGAAGAACTGGCGCAGGTCGCGGAAGATTTCATGGCCGAAATCCGCAAAAATCCCGGCCTCAACAATGTCGATAGCGACCTGAAACTGAACAAGCCGGAATTGAACGCGCATGTCGACCGGGAACGCACCGCCGACCTCGGCGTGCAGGTGGAAACCGTTGGCCGAACCCTGGAAACCATGCTCGGCGGACGGCAGGTGACGCGCTTCAAGCGGGATGGTGAACAATACGATGTCATCGTGCAGATCGAGGACGCGGATCGCACCACGCCCGATGACATCCGCGATATTTACGTGCGCGGCAAAAATGGCGACATGATTCCGCTGGCCAGCCTGCTCTCCGTGCGGGAAACCGTCAGTCCCCGCGAACTCAACCACTTCGCGCAGCGCCGCGCCGTGGCGATTACTGCCAATCTCACCCCCGGCTACACCGTCGGCGAAGCCCTGGATTTCATGGAAGCTGTCGCTGACCGGCTCCTGAAGCCCGGCTATGCGGTAGATTACGACGGGCAGTCGCGGGAATTCCGCCAATCCTCCTCCTCGCTGGCGATTACCTTCCTGCTGGCGCTGGCCTTCATCTATCTCGTGCTGGCCGCGCAGTTTGAGAGTTTCCGCGACCCCTTCATCATCATGCTGACCGTGCCGCTTTCCATGACCGGCGCGCTGGCAGCCCTCTACCTCTCCGGGGGCACGCTCAATGTCTACAGCCAGATTGGCCTCGTGACGCTGGTCGGCCTGATTACCAAACACGGCATCCTGATTGTGGAATTCGCCAACCAGCTTCAAGGCGAGGGCAGGGCGCTCAAACAGGCGGTCATCGAAGCGGCGGAACTGCGCCTGCGCCCCATCCTCATGACCACCGGCGCAATGGTGCTCGGCGCGCTGCCGCTGGCGCTGGCAACCGGCGCAGGCGCGGAATCACGGCAACCAATCGGCTGGGTCATCGTCGGCGGGCTGCTGTTCGGCACGTTCTTCACGCTTTTTGTCGTGCCGACCGTTTATACGCTGCTGGCGACGAGGAAAGAGGAGGCGTTGTGAGGATTGAAGGAACCATCGGGTAACGACAGCGGCGTTCAGTGTTTATCGCTCGTTTTAACGGGATTACCGCTTTGGGCATTACAATTGGACTTTGTGAATTTTGAGCGAAAAGAGATGCCAAATTACGTTGTTGTCACCGGCGCGGCCGGATTCATCGGGTCCAATCTGGTCAGGGCGCTGAACGCGCGGGGCGAGAAGCGGATCATCGCGGTGGATAACCTGACCCGTGCCGACAAGTTCAAAAATCTGGTGGATTGCGAGATCGTCGATTATCTGGACAAGAAAGAGTTCATCAACCGCATCCAGCACGGCGATTTTGACGGTGAAATTGCCGCTGTTCTGCACGAAGGCGCCTGTTCCGACACCATGGAGACCGATGGGCGCTACATGATGGAGAACAATTTTCGCTATTCCACCATCCTGCTCGACTGGTGTCTGGAGCAGGAGGTGCAGTTTCTCTATGCTTCCAGCGGCGCGACTTATGGCGGCGGCGGCGTGTTCCGGGAAGCGCGCCAGTTTGAAGCGCCGCTGAACATCTATGGCTATTCCAAGTTCCTGTTCGATCAGGTGGTGCGCCAACGCCTGCCGGATGCCGCCTCGCAGGTGGCGGGGTTTCGCTATTTCAATGTTTACGGCCCCAGGGAAAATCACAAGGGGCGCATGGCCTCAGTCGCCTTTCACCATTTCCAGCAGTTTCGGGAAACGGGGCGCGTCAAACTGTTCGAAGGGTCGCACGGTTACGCCAACGGCGGTCAGTTGCGGGACTTCGTGTTCGTGGAAGACGTGGCGGAGGTTAACCTGTTTTTTCTGGAAAACCCGGACAAATCGGGCATTTTCAATCTGGGCACAGGGCGGGCGCAGAGTTTCAACGATGTCGCTGTCGCCGCCGTCAACGGCTGTCGGGCGCTGGAAGGCGAAGACGCGCTGTCACTGGAAGACATCATCGGACGTGGCCTGCTGGAATACATTCCCTTTCCCGAAGCCCTGAAAGGCAAATATCAGGCGTTCACCCAGGCCGATATTGGTCGTTTGCGCGCCGCCGGGTACGAAAAATCGTTCGCCCCGGTAGAGGAAGGCGTCGCCCGCTATATACAATGGCTGGCTCAACAATAATGCACACGGATTACCACAAGATGTCCCAACGCCCCGTTTTCAAGATTCTGGAAGATTTTATCGGTAATACGCCCCTGGTCGAGTTGCGCCACCTGTCGGGCGAGCGTAACCGACGCCGCAACAACGCAATTCTGGCCAAACTGGAAGGCAACAATCCGGCGGGATCGGTGAAAGACCGTCCGGCGCTGTCCATGATCGCTCACGCCGAGGCGCGTGGCGACATCAAACCCGGCGATACGCTGATTGAGGCGACCTCCGGCAACACGGGCATTGCCCTCGCTATGGCGGCTGCCCTGCGGGGCTATCGGATGATTCTGGTCATGCCGGAAAACCAGAGCCTCGAACGGCAGCAAACCATGCGCGCCTACGGAGCCGAACTGGTGTTGACCCCGAAATCGGGCGGCATGGAACTGGCGCGTGACATGGCGACAAAAATGCGCGACGAAGGCAAGGGCATCATCCTCGACCAGTTCGCCAACCCGGATAATCCGCAGGCGCATTTCGAGAGCACCGGCCCGGAAATCTGGCGCGACACGGCGGGCAGCGTCACGCATTTCGTTTCGTCCATGGGCACGACCGGCACCGTGGTCGGCGTTTCGCGTTTTCTGAAATCGAAAAACCCGGCCATTCGGATCATCGGCTGCCAGCCCGATGGCGACAGCCAGATTCCCGGCATCCGCAAATGGTCGGAGGCGTATCTGCCCAAAATTTACGACAAGCGTTGTGTCGATCAACTGGAATACGTTTCCCAGGCCGAAGCCGAGGAAATGACCCGGCGGCTGGCGCGGGAAGAGGGCGTTTTCGCCGGGATTTCTTCGGGCGGCGCGCTGGCTGTGGCGTTACGCCTCGCCGACCAGCTCGAAAACGCCGTGATCGTCAGCATCGTCTGCGACCGGGGCGACCGTTACTTGTCGACGGGCGTTTTTCCCGCGTGAGCCTGCCCTTTTTCGTCCGCGCGCCATGCGACGCTTTCGCCCTTCGTTTCGTCTCCTGCTGATCCTGTCTGCGGTTTGTGCATGCGCCGTGGCGCGCGCCTTGCCCTGGGACGGCATGGCGCTGCATTTTTCGATTGGTCGTATCGCGCATCCGCTGTTCAGCGTGCGCGACATCAAGCTGGACATGGATGGCCAGGGCGGCAGCCTGACGCTGGAAAAACTCGATGTCATGGGGCAGGTCTGGCCGAAAATCCATATTGTCTGTGGCGAACTGCGCCCCGAACCCGGTCGTTTTTCCTGTCGGAAAGGGCGTCTCAATCTGGACAGACAAGTCTCCATCGCCTTGCAGCTTGAGCAGGAAGGCGAAAACTGGCGTTTACTGTTGCAACCCGCTGGCGAGCGTTGGGAAGTGCTGTACGAAAAAAATGGTCGTGTCAGCCTCAACATCAAGGATGGCAAGCCCGATGTGCTGCTGCGCCTCGTTCCGGCGCTGGCTTCCTTTCAAGGCTGGAAGCCGCTTGGCAAGCTGAACGGCGGTTTGCGCTACGAAACCAAAGGCGCTTTTTCCGGCAAACTCGCTGTTTCCGGGGGGGGGTACAACTCACCGGATGGCTTGCAGGCGGCGGAAAACCTTGAGGGGACGCTGACGGTCAACGGACGCAAGGTCGGCGCTGACTGGCAGTTGCAAGGCAGTCTTGAATGGCTGAAAGGAGCGGTTTACAGCGATCCCGTTCTGCTGAATGCAGGCGCGCAACGTCTGGAATTCGCGGGTGAATTGGGCGCGCAAGGCTGGAAGGCGGAACAGGCGGGTTTTCACGTCCCGCGCATGGGCAGCCTCGTTTTTCAAGGCGATGGCGACTGGCAGGGCATCAAGAATGCAACGCTCTCCATCGAGCGTCTGGATTTGCAAGCACTGGGCGAAGACTTGATGACGCCGTTGCTGGCGGGGCGCGGGCTACCGAAAATCGGCCTCTCCGGTCGGGTCGGCGTCGCCGTAAACTGGAAAGCGGGCGTGCTCGCCAGCGTGGAAGTCAGTCCCGACCAGGCCGGACTGGTGCTGGATGATGGTCGTGTGGCGCTGGAAGGCGTCGGCGGACGCCTCGCCTGGGGACAGGATGGCGAGCAGGCGAGCGAATTGCGGGTCGGGAGACTGGCGTTGGGGCGGCTGGAAAGCGGTGCGTTTCAGGCGTCCCTGATGATCTGGCCGCAAAGTTTTGCCTTGATCGAGGCAATAAACATTCCCGTGCTGGATGGCGAATTGAAGGTGAATTACCTCGCCGCCGGGTTCGACGCAACGAGCGGGGAGTGGGAAGGCGCGCTGGGTTTCTCGCTCACCCCCGTGTCGCTGGACAAACTGACCCAGGCGCTCGACCTGCCCGTGATGAACGGCGTGCTTTCCGCCGACCTGCCGCTCATCCGCTACGAACGCCGGGTCGCCACGCTGGATGGCGGCGCGCTGGTGATCCAGGTTTTCGATGGCTATCTGAATTGCACCGATTTACGCGTCATCGACCCGCTGGGGATGCGTCCGCGCATTCAGGCTGATGTAAACGCCCGCCACATCGACCTTGAGCAATTAACGCAAACCTTCTCTTTCGGCCAGATCACCGGCTTTGTGGATGCTGACCTGAATGGTCTGGAACTTGGCGCAGGCTGGCGTCCGCAGGCGTTTCAGGCGCGCATCGCCAGCAGCCCCGGCAGCTATCGCCGCCGCATCAGCCAGAAAGCCGTCGACAACATCACCTCGCTGGGCGGCGGCGGCGCAATGGCCGCCATCCAGAAAAGCGCGCTCCGCTTCTTTCAGGATTTCGGCTATCGCAACATCGGCATCTCCTGCCGACTGGAAAACGGTGTCTGCAACATGACGGGCATCGAAGGGCAAGACAAGGGCGAGCAATACACCATCATTGAAGGCGGCGGCATCCCGGCGCTGACCGTCATGGGCTACAACCGGCGGGTGAATTGGGAGGAACTGGTGGAACGCATCAAGGCCGCGACAGAGGCTTCCGCGCCGGTGATTCAGTAGAATCTCACTACCAATAAAATCAAGACCAGAAGTACACGATGAAAAAATCTGGATCACGGCCACTCTTGCTGTGTTGTTTCTGATCCGTCATGGTATTCCTTCTCATAACCTGTTAGACTCGCGCCCCTTTTACGGGATTTCCCCGTTTTTCGGGTTTGTCCCGTTTTTCCCGCGCTGCGTGAATTTCAGTCTTTTCGCCCGGCGCATCTTCCCCTAGCGATGTCCGCCAGACTGACCTGCTTGTTGCATTACAAGCGGGCGGCAGGCGTCGGGAGCGTTTTATTCTCATGCAATTCACCGAACTGGGGCTTGTCCCCGAACTGCTGCGTGCCGTCAGCGAAACCGGCTATACCGAACCGACCCCCATTCAACGCGAGGCCATCCCCCTCATCCTGCAAGGACGCGACCTGATGGGCTGCGCCCAAACCGGCACCGGCAAAACCGCCGGTTTTACCCTGCCCATGCTGCAACGCCTGTTGCAAGCCAAAAAACACAGCAATAGCCGTGGCCCCCGTGCGCTGGTGCTCGCGCCGACGCGTGAACTGGCCTTGCAGGTGGAAGAAAGCGTGCGGACTTACGGCAAACACCTGTCGCTTAAATCGTTGTCCATGTTCGGCGGCGTCGGCATGAATCCGCAAATCTCCGCCCTGCGTCGGGGCGTGGATGTGCTGGTGGCCTGCCCCGGTCGTCTGCTCGATCATGTGAATCAGCGCACGCTGGATTTATCCGGCGTGGAAATTCTGGTGCTGGATGAAGCTGACCGCATGCTGGACATGGGGTTTATCCGCGATATCCGCAAAATTCTGGCTTTGCTGCCAGATAAGCACAAACGTCAGAATCTGCTTTTTTCCGCCACCTTCTCCGACGAAATCCGCCAACTGGCGGCGGGATTCCTGCACGATCCGGCCTACGTGGAGGTGGCGCGCCGCAATGCGCCGGCGGAAGCGGTGCGGCAAACCATCATCCCCCTGGATAAAGACCGCAAAAAAGACGCCCTGCTGCATCTTTTCAATACGCGCGGCTGGAATCAGGCGTTGATTTTCACCCGCACCAAGCATGGCGCCGACGCGCTTTCGCGCGCGCTGGAAAAAAGCGGCATTCGTTCCGCCGCCTTGCACGGCAACAAGACCCAGAGCGCGCGGGTTCGCGCCCTGAGCGACTTCAAGGCGGGCAAGCTTTCCGCCCTGGTGGCCACCGATATCGCCGCGCGCGGCATCGACATCGACCAGTTGCCCTACGTGATTAATTACGAATTGCCCAACATCGCCGAAGACTACGTGCACCGCATCGGGCGCACCGGTCGCGCCGGGGCGGAAGGCGAAGCGTATTCGCTGGTCTGCCACGATGAAAAGGATTATCTGAAAGGCATCGAACGGCTGATCCGCAAAAACCTGGATCGCCTGACCCTGCCGGGCTTCGAGCCGGAAATGACGCTGGAGAATCCCGCCAAACCCAACCCGCCGCGTTCAGGTCAGAACCGTGCTCAGGATGGCGGGCAACAGGGCAGGGCAGGGCGCAACGGCAACGCAACCAATGCGCCCCGCTACCCGCAACGCCCTGCTTCCGGCGGCAAACCGGGCGGCGCCAAACGCCCGCGCAGTCCGCAGGCACGGCATCATTGAGCGTAAACCCTTCCGGGTTCGTTGCGGATACTGACGGGGTGCTTTTCTCCTCTGTTCGGGATGAATGAGACGCCCATATCCTGTCATCTGAAGGCTGAATCCGCTTTGAAATTCTGACGCGGATTTCCTGGCGTATCCTTCTTGCGTTAATCACTACAGGCAAAGTATGATTCAGGGCTTTATCCCACGCTTGGCGTACCGGTTATTGACCGGGCATGAATCCCTCTGAATCTGATAGAAAGCGCATCCTATGTCCGAATGCTTCAAAAGCCGATTCAATCGCCAATCGGGAAGCCTTGCAGGAAAGAATTTTCAGGCGGCAAGGCGCGTAAAAACGTGACTCGCCGCCCATGACGCAACACATGCCGGAATGTACGACCCACGCCGCAGTCCAGCAGGAACTGTCGGAAGCCGACCAGACCTTATGCAACGGGGTTCTGGCCGGGCAGCGTCGCGCGCTGGCGAAAAGCATTACCCTGATCGAGTCTACCCGACCCGATCATCAGGAACGTGCCCAACAGGTGCTTTTCTCTCTGCTGCCTCACACAGGCGGAGCCATTCGCGTCGGCATCTCCGGGGTGCCCGGCGCAGGCAAGTCCACCTTCATCGAAGCGTTGGGCAATTATTTGATCGACTCGGGCTTGCGGCTGGCGGTGCTGGCGGTAGACCCTTCTTCATCGGTTACGGGCGGTTCCATTCTGGGCGACAAGACCCGCATGGAAACGCTCTGTCAGCGGGAAGAAGCGTTTATCCGTCCCTCGCCTTCCGCCGGCAGTCTGGGCGGCGTCGCCGAAAAAACCCGTGAAGCCATGCTGCTCTGCGAAGCGGCCGGTTTCGATGTCATCATCGTCGAGACCGTTGGCGTCGGACAAAGTGAAACCACAGTGGCGGGCATGGTGGATATGTTCGTGCTCTTGCAATTGCCCAACGCGGGCGATGAGTTGCAGGCCATCAAGAAAGGCATCGTCGAGATTGCCGATCTGGTGGTCATCAACAAGGCCGACATTGACCCCCGTGCCGCCCAGGTGACGCGCGCCCAGTGGAAGCAGGCTTTGCACCTTCTGCGTCCGGTCATTCCGGGCTGGTCGCCCCCGGTGCTCGCCATCAGCGCCTTGCAAAAGGAAGGCGTGGCGGCATTCTGGGATGAAGTGCAAAAGTACCGCGACACGCTGACGAACAATGGCGCATTCGCCGGGAAACGCCGCCGACAGGCGGTGGACTGGATGTGGCAGTTGATTCATTTTGGCTTGAATCAGCACTTCCAGCGCCATCCGTCCGTGCGGCAGGCGCTGCCGGAGACCATCCGGCGGGTTGCTTCCGGGGAAACCACGCCGTCCGCCGCTGCCCATGAGTTACTCAAGTTCCTGAATAGTGAAATCTGATTTCCAAGGAGTTTTACATGCTTGACATTATTGACGAGTTAGACAAGAAGCGGCAGGCCGCCCGGTTGGGCGGTGGCCAGAAACGCATCGACAACCAGCACAAAAAAGGCAAACTCACCGCGCGCGAGCGCATCGAATTGCTGCTTGACCCCGATTCTTTCGAGGAATGGGATATGTTCAAGGAGCATCGCTGCACCGACTTCGGCATGGAGAAGGACAAAATCCCCAGTGATGGCGTCGTCACCGGCTGCGGATTTATCAATGGTCGTCTGGTGTTCGTGTTTTCGCAGGACTTTACCGTTTTCGGCGGAGCGCTCTCCGAAGCGCACGCGGAAAAAATCTGCAAAATCATGGATCACGCCATGAAGGTCGGCGCGCCCGTCATCGGTCTCAACGATTCCGGCGGCGCGCGCATTCAGGAAGGCGTGGCCTCTCTGGGGGGCTATGCGGATGTGTTCCAGCGCAACGTCATGGCCTCCGGCGTGGTGCCGCAGATTTCCATGATTATGGGGCCTTGCGCGGGGGGCGCGGTGTATTCGCCCGCCATGACCGATTTTATCTTCATGGTGAAAGATTCCTCCTACATGTTCGTGACCGGCCCCGACGTGGTGAAGACCGTGACGCACGAAGAAGTGACCGCCGAGGAACTGGGGGGCGCGGTCACGCACAGCAGCAAATCCGGCGTTTCCGACCTGGCTTTCGAGAATGACGTGGAGGCGCTCACCTACGTGCGTCGGTTGATGAATTACCTGCCCAGCAACAACCGCGAAAAGCCGCCCACGCAGCAGACCGAAGACCCCGCCGACCGTTTCGACATGTCGCTCGACACATTGATCCCGGACAATCCCAACAAACCGTATGACATGAAGGAGTTGATCGTCAAGGTGGTCGACGACAGCGAATTCTTCGAAATCCAGACCGATCACGCCAAAAACATCATCACCGGCTTTGCCCGCATGAGCGGGTCGACGGTGGGCATCGTCGCCAACCAGCCAATGGTGCTGGCCGGTTGTCTGGACATCAAGTCTTCCATCAAGGGGGCGCGTTTCGTGCGGTTTTGCGATGCCTTCAACATTCCCGTCATCACCTTCGTGGATGTGCCCGGCTTCCTGCCCGGCACCGCCCAGGAATACAACGGCATCATCAAGCATGGCGCCAAGCTGCTTTACGCCTATGCCGAATGCACGGTGCCGAAGGTCACGGTGATTACCCGCAAGGCTTACGGCGGCGCTTATGACGTGATGTCCTCCAAGCACCTGCGCGGCGACGTAAACTTTGCCTGGCCTTCCGCCGAAATCGCGGTGATGGGGCCGAAGGGCGCGGTGGAAATCATCTTCCGCGAAGAAAAAAACGACCTGGAAAAGCTCGCCCGGCGCGAAGCCGAATACAAGGAAAAATTCGCCAACCCCTTCGTCGCGGGCAGCCGTGGCTTTATTGATGATGTGGTCATGCCGCATTGTACGCGCAAGCGCATTTGCCGTTCGCTCGCCATGCTGACCAACAAGAAACTGGAAAATCCGTGGCGTAAACACGGCAACATTCCGCTTTGATCGACAGGAGAATCCAATAATGTTCAAGAAAATACTGGTCGCCAATCGCGGTGAGATCGCCTGTCGCGTCATCAAGACTGCCCGCAGGATGGGTATCCAGACCGTGGCGGTGTATTCCGACGCCGACCGGGACGCCCTGCACGTCGAACTGGCTGACGAAAAGGTGTTCATCGGCCCCGCGCCATCCAAGGAATCTTATCTGGTGATGGACAAGATCATCGCCGCCTGCAAGGAGACCGGCGCGGAAGCGGTACACCCCGGCTACGGCTTTCTTTCCGAAAACGAGGAATTCGCGCGTCGCCTGGAAGAAGAAGGCATCACCTTCATCGGCCCGAAGCACTA
Source organism: Zoogloeaceae bacterium (assembly GCA_031273565.1). Taxonomy (GTDB): domain Bacteria; phylum Pseudomonadota; class Gammaproteobacteria; order Burkholderiales; family Rhodocyclaceae; genus Azovibrio. Next base: position 42,533 of record JAISRR010000064.1, read on the forward strand.
TTCCATCGCCCGGATGGGTGACAAGATCGAATCCAAGAAACTCGCTCAGGAAGCCAGGGTCAACACCATTCCCGGTCACAACGAAGCCATCGCCGGCCCCGACGAAGCGGTGAAAATCGCGCAGAAAATCGGCTACCCGGTGATGATCAAGGCATCCGCTGGCGGCGGCGGCAAAGGGCTGCGTGTGGCCTGGAACGACCAGGAAGCGCACGAAGGCTTCAGTTCCTGCGTCAACGAAGCCCGCAATTCCTTTGCTGATGATCGCGTGTTCATCGAAAAATTCGTGCAGGAGCCGCGCCACATCGAAATTCAGGTGTTGGGCGACGCGCACGGCAATTACGTGTACCTGAACGAACGCGAATGCTCGATTCAGCGCCGTCACCAGAAGGTCATCGAAGAAGCGCCTTCGCCCTTCATCGACCCGGCAACCCGCAAGGCTATGGGCGAACAGGCCGTGGCGCTGGCGCGGGCGGTGAAATACGAATCCGCCGGTACGGTCGAATTCGTGGTCGGCGCCGACAAGAGCTTCTACTTTCTGGAAATGAACACCCGCTTGCAGGTGGAACACCCGGTGACGGAATTCATTACCGGCCTCGATCTTGTCGAGCAGATGATTCGCGTTGCCGCTGGCGAAAAGCTGACCTTCACCCAGGCGGACGTGAAAATCGACGGCTGGGCGATGGAATGCCGGATCAACGCCGAGGATCCGTTCCGGGGCTTCCTGCCTTCCACCGGGCGGCTCACCAAGTTCCAGATCCCCGGCGCGTCCGATTCCGTGCGCGTGGATACCGGCGTCTTTGACGGCGGCGAAATTTCCATGTTCTACGATTCGATGATTGCCAAGCTGATCGTGCACGGCGCAACCCGCGACGAAGCGCTGAGCCGGATGCGCGATGCCCTGAATTCCTTCGTGATTCGCGGCATCAGCAGCAATATTCCCTTCCAGGCGGCGCTGATGAAGCATCCGCGTTTCCAGTCCGGGCATTTCAATACCGGCTTCATCGCCGAGGAATATCCACAAGGCTTCGACGCCTCAATGGTGCCGCACGACGATCCGGGACTGCTCATTTCCGTCGCCGCTTTCGTGCATCGCTGCTATCAGGACAGGGCCGCCAAAGTCTCCGGGCAACTGCCGGGGCACGAGCGTCAGGTCGGCGATGAATGGGTGGTGATTCGGAACGGCAAGCGTCACCCGGTCGTCGCCCGTCCGATTCCGGGCGGTTACGAGATGAACTATAACGGCGAAAAATACCGGATTCTTTCCGGCTGGCGTCTGGGTCAATCGCTGTTCAATGGCACCTGCAACGGCGAACCCTTCACCCTGCAAGTCGAGCGTCACCGGCTGGTGTACCAGATTCATCACTGGGGCACCCGCGCCGACATGATGGTCATGTCCGCCCGCGCCGCCGAGTTGCTCGCCATGATGCCGGAAAAGCAGCCGCCCGATCTCTCCCGCTTCCTCCTTTCCCCGATGCCGGGCCTGCTGCGCGAAGTCGCGGTCGCCGAAGGACAGGAAGTCAAACAGGGCGAAAAACTGGTGGTCATCGAAGCCATGAAGATGGAAAACATCCTCAGGGCCGAACACGACTGCAAGGTGAAAAAAATCTCCGCCGCCATCGGCGAAAGCCTTGCGGTCGATCAGGTGATTGTCGAATTCGAGTGATTGGATCCGGTTTGCAGTGATGCAAAGCCCGTCGAAAGACGGGCTTTTTTTGGCGCGGCGTCTGCTGTCTACGCCGAATCGGCCTCAAGTGGCATGAAAACCAGTTCCGGCAGAATGTATTCCCAACGCACAAGCCATGATGCCAATTGGGTTTTATATTTTTCTTCTGTGACATCTGACGGATAACGGACGTGGATGGAGCGTACCTGCGCGGCAATGCAGCGCATGGCTTTTGGGGGCTGGAATTTTTGTGCAAGTTGCCCCACGACTTCATCATGCATGTCTGTCACATACCATTTGTGATCGTTGCCGAATGTTTTTTCGACCAGCTTCAACGGACTGCCGGCTTCCAGTCGGGCAATGGCGGTATGGCAAGCGGCGCGGGGATGTTTGCTCATCGCCCAGTCGATATAGACATCGTTTGCTGTCAATCGTTGATAGTGGCGATGCAGTTCCGTCGGCGGTGGCGACAATTCAATCGGAGAGCGGCGCAGGATGGCGTCTGTTTCAGGCAGGGCGTTAAGCAGCGGGTTGCCGCCATGCGGATGTTGTCGGCAGGCCAGCATCAGCGTGTGGCGGGCGCGGGTCATGGCGACGTAATAGAGCCTGCGCGGACTGTCCCGGTCTTCATCCCGATCGATGCGGTTCCAGTGGCCGTCCAGTATCGCCACATGATCGAATTCCAGACCCTTGGCCTTGTGCGCGGTGACAAGCAATAACCCCGTCTGCCGTTGCCTTGCTTCTCGCCCCCATTCGGCGAGCCATGCGCGGAAATGCGCCAGCGGCAGTTCGGTTTCGCCAATTTCCTCTGCGTATTCCGCGACGGCTTCCTGGAGAGATGCCCACCACGGATGGTTGGGACGCACCAGTTCAGTGAGGCGTTGCTCGATCAGCGGCGCGCGAATCAGCTTGTTTTCATCCTGAGCGAGTGCCGAGCAAAGTTTTTGGGTTTCGCGCAAACGCCAGAAATTGCAGGGTTTTTCGTCGGCTTCCTGTACCGGGATGCCGTGGAATTCGCACCACGCGCGTACCGGGGCAAGCGTTTTCCATTCGCGCGCGATGACCGCACAACATGACCAATCCCAGTGACGATCCAACGCGGCAAGGCGAGTGAATTCTGTCATGACGCACATGGCCTGGACGATATCGTCTGCACCCGCAGGCAAAATCTGTACGCGCCCCTGTCCCACCATATCCTGTTTTTGCCACGAACCGCCTGCCGCGTCTTTGATGCGCGCAGCGTTGATGCGGATGGGTTGCTTTGCCTTCATCCGGTTTCGGGCGGGGGCAATCATGAGATTGGCGACCGCGATGATATGCGCGGTGGAGCGATAATTTTCCACCAGATAAGCCGGTTTCGCCTTGTAATCGGTTTCGTAACGGCGGATGAATTCAACCGAAGTGCCATTAAAACCATAGATATTCTGGTCGTCATCTCCCACCGCAAAAAGGTTGATGCGTTCATCCGCCTCTGCTTTTGTACGCCCTGCCAGTGCGGCAATCAGGTCGTATTGTTCCTGGCTTACGTCCTGATATTCGTCAACCAGTATCCAGCGGAAACCGGCGAGCAAACGGTCACGCTGCAAATCCGCCACTTCCGGCGGTAAATCCTTGCCTTGCAAAAGATGAACGGCGTCCTGAAGGATTTTTTTGAAAATATCCTCGTCTTTTTTGTCTTTCTCAATCTGGCGTTCTACCAGACTGGCGCCCACCAGACGCATGGCCAGCGCGTGCAGGGTCAGTACGGTGACATGGCGGGCGTCTTCGCCAATCAGGTTTTGCAGGCGTGTGCGAATCTGGACGGCGGCATGACGGTTATAGGCCAGCGCGATGATGCCTTTCGGATTTTCGCGTCGGCCACGCACAAGGTAAGCGATACGGTGTACCAATACGCGGGTTTTCCCGGAACCCGGCCCGGCCAGCACCAGCACATTGCTATCCTTCCGGTTGTCGGTCACGATGTTCTGTTGCGTTTTATTGCCCAGAGATTCGACGATACTCTGCCAGGAAGTCGCGGCCATCGGACGTTCCATTTCCTTTTCCCGCTTCGGCATCCACTGTGCGAGGAAAGCTTCCCACTCTTCCCGAAAATAATCCTGCACCATGATATACGCTTGTTCTATGGCTTCCAGCCCCAGCTCGGCGTAGCGGGCCATGACGTGAATCTGGCTTTTCTGTCCGTCGTAATGGATCTGCAGGGGTTCAAAATCGCCATCATCGAATTTCTTTTTCCAGTCGGGATCAAGGTGCAGCGTCATGGCCGAACGAAACACGGTCAGCCCCTTGTTCAGGCGAATGACCTCCTGCTGGTGCAGCCAGAGCAGGGCGTGATCGAGCAGTTTCTGCGGGTTTTTCATGTCACCCTTCAGCGTCATGTCTGCCTGCATGGCCTGCATCAGCTTGCCCAGCGTGGTTTCGGCCAATATATCCAGCCCCTTGATGTCTTTGGGAAGGCTGCCAAGCAGATGTTCCAGCAAAATGCTTGCGGCATTCTCCCGGCGTTGGGCGGTTTTCTCCAGCGCCTGCCATTCCCGTTGCAGGGTCAAATCCAGTGTTTCGCCATCCAGTCGCTTGAGGCGAATGCTGCCGCCGTTGCCACTGCCATCACTGCCTTCTTCGCCACGACCATCCGCCGCAAGGCCGTACAGCAGTCTGTTCACCCGTTCCGGCAGGGCATCCGGGTATCCCGTATCTTTGAGAAACTGGCACAGGCGACGCAGGTGCAGCGTGGCGTTCTCGCCTTTCGCCAGATCAGGATGTTGCGCCCGCAGGCAGGCAATCAGCGCCTTTTCCAGTTGAATGGCGGCAGACAGGCGTTTCTTCGAGGAATATTCAACCGCGACATGTACATAGGCGGTCAGGCTCGTATCGTTGCTGGACAGTCCCAATGTTTCCAGGTCATGCAGCGCCTTTCTGAGTTTTTCCGGCGTGAGACCGGCAACGCCCATCAGTTCATCGGTGGAAATGCCTTCGTCGACAGGCGTATTAAAAAGCTGTTCGACAATGGCAAGAAGGCTTTTTTGGTAATCAAGGGGCAGGGTTTTCTGCTGCAAGCGTTCGCGGGCGTCTTCAACTGACTTGACCCGCAGGGAGGAAGGGAAAACGCGCACTTCGTTTTCTTCCCGGCGCAACAACGCCGCTTCTTCCAGCCAGGCAATCGCCGTGCGTACACGCGTGTCGTCGGTTGCCGAATCGCGCTGAAAAATTCCGGCTGTATCTTCAAGCAAAATTTCTCCCGGCGTCGCCACGAGAGTTTCTTCACGGTATTTTTTGCGCGCCAGGTGACGCAACGCCCGTAAAACAGCCTGAATATCGTGCTGCTTCAGTTGGGCGCGGGCGTTCATGCTGAACTGCCGTTCCACATCGTCGGCGGTGTAAAGCAATACGCAGCGTGCCTGTGCCCGATCCCGCCCCGCCCGTCCGGCTTCCTGCACATAGTTTTCCAGCGAACCGGGAATATCGGCGTGGATCACCAGGCGGACATCCGGCTTATCGATCCCCATGCCGAAAGCGTTGGTGGCCGCAATGATTTCCAGCCTGCCTTTAATGAAGTCCTTCTGCCGGGTTTTTTTGGTCTCCGGCGACAAACCGGCGTGGTAGCAGGCAGCTTGCCAGGCCTTTTGTTGCAGGAATTCGGCCACTTCTTCCGTGTTACGCCGGGTGGCGCAATATACAATCGCGCCGCTATGCCCATCGCGGCAAAGGTTTTTTTCGAGAAGCAGGTGAATGTGGGCGAATTTTTCGGGAGGCGTCGTGGGCACAACGTCGAAATCCAGATTTTCCCGCGCCGCGCCGCCGTCAAAACACTTGAGCGCAATGCCGAGGCTGTCGACGAAATACGCCACAATATCCGCCTTTACTTCCGGCTTGGCCGTCGCCGTCAGGCACAATACCGGCGGCGGGGGGCGTTTATCGGCGGCGGCGCGTTCCCGGATAAAACGTCCCACATAACGGTAATCCGGGCGGAAATCATGCCCCCATTTGGATAAACAGTGGGCTTCATCCAGCACCCAGGCGGCAATTTCCCGCTGTTCCAGGGTTTTGCGAAAACTGCGATTGCGTAGTTGCTCGGGTGAAACCAGCAAAATCCCCACTTCTCCCAGACGCACCCGCTCCAGTACCTCGGCGCGCTCCGGCAACGAGAGCAGGCCATTCAACGCGGCGCAGCACCGGATATGTTTTTCCTCAAGTCCCGTAACCTGATCGGCCATCAGCGCCACCAAAGGCGAAATAACGACGCTCAGCGCCCCCGTCTTCTTAAAGCGGGACAGCGCCGGAATCTGATAACAGAGCGATTTGCCCGTGCCGGTCGGCAAAATGCCCAGCACATGATCGCCTTTCAATACGGCAGCGACAATGCTTTGCTGCATGGGAGCGCCATCCGCGCTTTTGGGTTCGGGGCGAAAAGCATCCCAGCCAAACCAGTGTTTGAGTTCCTTTTGCGCGTCATGCCGCTCCCGACACCAATGACAATCGGGGGCATCGCAAGCTTGATCGCGCAGGCGGCGCACCAAAGCCGCCGCTTCGGGAAACTGATGCCGCACCCAGGGCGGCATGACCGAAGTCAGGTCATCCGCTACCGAAAACCAGGCCAGGGCAAACGCCAGAGGCCAGGGTTGCAAAGCATCCGGCGCCAGCGCTTCTTCCAGATGCGTGTGGCAAACCCTGTCCTTCAACTCCGCGCGGATGGCGGTGAGGGCGGCATCTTCACCGGGTCGGGGTGCTTGACGCAGGGTCATGAACAATGAATTCAGCCCCGCGCCCAGAGGGTTATGGCTTGTCGTCAACCAATGCCAGATCAGCATGCGTCCGGGATGAGATTGCTGTAGATTCTGCAGGGTATCGTGTTGATCCCGAAAAACCTGCAATGCCAATTGAGCATCCTGCAAAGGATCATTCAGACGCTCCCGCTTGAGTTGCCCATCCTGATAATGCTTGACCAGACGGTGATAGGGATTGCGCGGAAAAGCCAGAGGATTGAGCCAGAGTGTATCCACCACGGGCAGTTTGAGGAGTGCAAGCGTTGGCGCGACGCTTTTCAGGTGTTCCCGGTCAAAGCGAATGATATTGTGCCCAAGCAAAAAAGCTGCGCCCGCCGCCAGTTCATCCAGTTCCCGCAAAGCCGCCGATAAATCCCCCGGATGCCGATGCAGTATGCGTTCCGGCTGATCGCCGCGTATCGCGCCGATGGCATGGATGCGCCCGTCTTTTTTACCGATTTCCAGATCCAGCGCCAGACAGCGGGGAGCAAAACGGTTCATTGCTGTTTTATCCGGTACTCATCGGCAGGAAATACGCCCATATTGCCACTTCAATTTATTTTGACCAGAAATATTCTATCGCGTTGCGGCGATGTTGACCGTCCTGGCAAATGGCCACCAACGCAGAACCGGAAGTCGTGGCGATCACGAGAGCGGTCAGTATGGTTCGGCATCTGTGCGTTCAAGGTCGCGCCAATGCCTGCCGAAAGGTGAGATTGAGGCGAAAGCCGCCCACATCGGGATGAACGTCCGGGCGGATGGGTTGCACGCCGTGAAAGTACAGGCGGGCGGGGCCGCCCCAGATCAGGGCGTCGCCGTGTTCGAGGCGGATTTTTTGCGTTTTGTCGTGGCGCGTCGGGCCGCCCCACAGGAAAATGGCGGGCAGGCCGAAGGAGCAGGAAACGATGGGGGCGGATAAATCGGCTTCATCCTTGTCCTGATGCAGCCCCATGCGCGCGCCGGGGTCGTAGCGATTAATCAGGCAGGCGTCGGGATGAAAATCGGGAAAACCGGCTTCGGCGGCGAGGATAATCGCCAGCTCGCGCAGGGCGGAAGGCATGGGCGGCCAGGCTTGTCCGCTGATCGGGTCAAGGGCGCTGTAGCGATAGCCGCGCCGGTCGCTCACCCAGCCCATATCGCCGCAATTCGTCATCGCCACGGACATGAAATAGCCCCGGCCCGTCTGCATGTGGCGCAGGGGGGCGCGTTCCAGTATGGGCGCGAGCGTGGTCAACAGGGCGGGGGCGGCGGTGAGCAAACGTCCCGGCAGCAGCACAGCGCCCGGTGACAATTCCAGTCGTGCAGACATCAGGGGAAAGAGGACAGAAAGCGGAAGACAGATCATAATGCGACGGCGGTAAAATCGCCGGTAATTTTTCTGTCCTCTGTTTGCTGAAACCAGCCTCCTGAAATGAATGTCAACGCCCGTCTGATTACTTCCCCGAATGACCCCGCGATTCATGCCATCCGCGAATTTTTTCGTGATTACGCAGCCTGGATGGGGGTGAATCTTTCTTTCCAGAGTTTTGACGAAGAGATCGCAACGTTGCCGGGGCGCTACAGCGCGCCAACCGGACGGCTTTTCATTGGCGAGATCGACGGACAGCCCGCCGGTTGTGTCGGCATTCGCGCCATGTCGGAGAACATGTGCGAGGTGAAGCGCATGTATGTCACGCCCGAAATGCGGGGTCGTGGCGTGGGGACGGCGCTCGCCGTTGCCAGCATTCGCGCCGCCAAGGAAATGGGCTTTCATCGGCTGGTGCTGGATGCCATTCCTTCCATGCGGATGGCGGTCAAACTTTACCGTGAGATGGGGTTCACGGAATCGCCCGCCTACTATCCCGCGCCGCTGGAAGGTTCGATCTATCTTTCGCTGGATTTGCAGAATTGGTCGGAGGAGGGGATGCGCAGCGAAAATCTTCTGCATCTGTTCGATTTCAACCGCGCCTGGTCAAACCAGATGCAGACGCTGGATCCCGATTATTTCAACAAGCTTTCCAGCATTCAGGACCCCGATTATCTGTGGATCGGTTGTTCCGATTCGCGCGTGCCCGCCAATCAGATCGTCGGTCTGCTGCCGGGTGAGGTGTTCGTGCATCGTAATGTCGCCAACGTGGTGGTGCATACGGATTTGAATTGTCTTTCCGTCATCCAGTATGCGATTGACGTGCTCCATGTCAAACACATTATGGTGGTCGGGCACTACGGTTGCGGCGGCATCAAGGCCGCCCTGCAGAAAGACCGGACGGGACTGGTGGATATATGGCTTCGACATGTTCAAGATGTGCACCAGAAGCATCAGGCCCTGGTGGACAGCCAGCCGGAAGCGGCGCGCCATGACCGCCTTTGCGAACTCAATGCCCTGGAACAGGCGACCAATGTTTGCCAGACGCATGTGGTGCAGGATGCCTGGGAGCGTGGTCAACCCCTGACGGTGCACGCCTGGATTTACAGCCTGAAAAACGGTTTGGCGCATGATCTGGGGATGACCGTGAGCAGTCAGGATGAGTTACCCGTCCGCTACAAAGCGGCGCTGGATGCGCTGAGTGACGCAGGGTGGCGGAACTGATGCTTGCAAAACCGGCGTAATGACTACATGTCGACAATGACAAACAGAATAAAGTGTTCGTTTGGCCTTGCTCATGGCGCGTTCAGGGGATAGAATCACCGGGTTGTTTGTGATCCATCGCAAGATTAAACAAATACGCAATGCTCCGAAAGGAGCCATACTTTTAATGAGATGAGGGGAAAATTATCATGGATCGCTATGCCATTTTTGTGGATGCGGGCTACTTTTTTGCAGCAGGCGCACAGGCGGCATTCAAGCAGCACGTTTCCCGGCGGCAGGTGTCACTGAAATCTTCTCCGGCGGCGATGATCGCTGATCTGTGTTCTCAGGCGCGACGGGTAGTGGATAACCTGCCGCTGTTGCGTACTTATTGGTATGACGCCACGCCCGGCCCGCGACTTTCCATGGAGCAATCGGCGCTGGCCATGCTGCCGGGCGTCAAGCTGCGTATTGGCGTGTTGAACAGTGTGGGACGGCAAAAGGGCGTGGATTCGCTGATCGTGACCGACATGATCGACCTTGCCCGCAATCGCGCCATTGCCGACGCGGTGTTGATGACCGGCGACGAGGATTTGCGCGTCGCCGTGCAGGTCGCCCAGTCTTTCGGGGTGCGCGTGCATCTTCTGGGCGCGGGCGACATTTCCCGCAATGTGAGTGATTTCCTGCAAATGGAAGCGGATTCCGTCACGGCGTTGGAAGACCGCTGGTTCGCCAGCCATCTCGAAGTCAATTACAACCAGCAATCCTACAATCCGACAGCGAGTATGACGGGCGCGACGGGCACCATACCGCCGGAAGGTGGTGACCCGGTTGATGATGATGCCTTTCAGGATGCCGTTGATATGTCCATCAACGAAATCCTGAGCGATGTCTATCCCGACCAGTTGATGCAGTTGGGACAGCACTTCGTTTTCCAGAATTTCGTTCCCCCGGAATACGACCGTCGACTGGTCGCTATCGCGGCGTCGAATCTGAATGGGCGCAAACTTTCCAACGAAGAAATTCGTAATCTGCGTAATCAGTTCGTGTGCGCCGTCAAGCTGCGTAACAACAACGAAACGGTCTGAACGTAACAGGGCGCGGTGGCCGCCCCGACAAGCCCCCGATCAAGACCCCCCGGAGGCATGCAGGGCAATTGCATGAATGCCGAAGCCATGAATTTATGGCGGCATGTTTTACCCGTTGGTTTGCGTTTCACTTTCGGGGGCGCTTCTGTTGCATCTGCCGTACGCCTTTCTGAATGAAACACGCCCCTTCAGGAAGGGGCGCGCTCAGTGCGAAATCACATGACGAAAATCACATCCTGCCCGTATCCAGATACCGCTGGTGCCAGGACAGGGATTCATCCAGCAAATGCGGCGTGTGCTTGCCGGGTGAGCGTTCAAAGGCACGTTTGTAGTAATCGTTCAGGGCGGGCTTGAAGTTGGGGTGGGCGCAGTTTTCAATGACGACCCTGGCCCGTTGCTTGGGCGACAGGCCGCGCAAATCGGCCAGCCCTTGTTCCGTCACCAGTACCTGCACGTCGTGTTCCGTGTGATCGACGTGGGAGACCATCGGCACGATGCAGGAAATTTCGCCGCCCTTGGCCTGCGACGGGGTCATGAAGATGGAAATATAGGCGTTACGGGTAAAGTCGCCGGAACCGCCCAGACCATTCATCATTTTGGTGCCCATGATGTGCGTGGAATTGACGTTACCGTAGATGTCCGCCTCGATCATGCCGTTCATGGAGATGACGCCCAGACGACGGATGATTTCCGGGTGATTGGAAATTTCCTGCGGGCGCAAAATGATGCTCTTGCTGAAACGGGGCAGATCGGCGTTGAGTTCTTC
>JAISRR010000072.1 GCA_031273565.1 Zoogloeaceae bacterium
GCCTATATCAAGAGTATGCGCCTTTATTACGCCTTCCTGACCGGCATTGCCGGGTGGATTGGCGTGTCTTTTTATCTCTTTACCACCCATGAACTGCATTACGCGGGGCAGGTTGCGCCTTCGCCTTTCAAGACGGCGCTGATTCTGTTTTTTCTGTTTTGCGTCTGGGGCATTAACCAGATTGTCAATGATTATCTGGGCTTGCCCGAAGACCGCATCAATGCCCCGGAAAGGCCGATGGTCACGGGCGAACTCAACGCGCGGGCGGCGCTTGTTGTGTCGATGCTGCTGCTTCTTGTGGTCGCGGGCGTCACCGGATGGTATCTGGAGCCGCTGGCGCTTGTTCCGATGCTGATCGGGCTTCTCCTGAATGTGGTCTATGAATACGCCAAGGGCTATGGCGTCTGGGGCAATATCGTGTTCGGGGCCATGATCGCCAATTGCACGGCTTACGGGTTTCTGGCCTGCGGGCCATATCTGCCGCCGCTTTTTACCGCGCCGCGCGTCAGCGTGCTGGCGCTGGTCATGTTGTTGAATGGCGTCATGACCTACTTTACCTATTTCAAGGATTATTTCGGCGATAAACATGTCGGCAAGAAAACCCTGGTCGTGAAATACGGCCCCGAAAAGGCGCGGCTGATCGGCCTCTTTTTCTCCCTCCTGCCCGCGCTGGCTTTTTATATTATGGTGATGTTCGGGTTTTTCTATCTGCCCGACCTCTCCAACACTTTCTGGTTGCTCGCCGTGCTCACCTGCGCGATTCACGGGTATACCGCCTGGCTTTATTTTCGCCATTATCAGGGTGAAAAAACCTATTATTCGCTGAAAGCCAATTTTCGCGCTTGCGTTTGCGGGCAGGCGACGCTGATCGCCATGTTTCAGGATACACTGGGCATGGCGCTTTTTCTGGTGTCCTATATTTTTGTGGGATTTTTGTTCGATCTTGCCTCCAACAGCAAATCATGATCGACAGGGGCCATGTGGAGATTATCCGTTCCGCCACCTTTGAGGGCATGGCGGACGCCCATGGATTTCCAACCGCCCGTTATCAACGTTATTACGCCATGCTGTCCCGGCATGTGAAAAAAATGGTCTGCGGTTTTCTGTACATTTCCGAAGCGGGCCGGGCCATGCATCCGGGGCAGGCGGGGATGGACAGCCCCGCGAAAATCGCCGCCTTTCGCCCGATTACCCGCGCGGTTCACGACAATGGCGCGAAAATCATCGCGCAGATCGCGCACGCAGGCCGTCAGACGAATCACGCGCGGGCAGAAGGCGTTTCCGCCAGACCCTCGTCCTATTTCGGCGTGAGGCCAAAGGCGTTGTCGACAGCGGAAGTGGAAGGCGTGATCATGGACTTTGCCCGCGCCGCCCAATTCGCCCGCGCCGCCGGTTTTGACGGGGTGCAGCTTCATGCCGCGCACGGTTATCTGATTCACCAGTTCATGCTGCGCTCGGTGAATGACCGCACAGACGCTTATGCCGCGCCTTATCTTTTTCTGGAGCGCGTCATTGCCGCCGTGCGCGAAGGTTGCGGCGCGGATTTTCCGCTGTGGGTGAAAATCAGCGCCGGGGTGGATATTGAATCCTTTTCCCGCGCCGATTTTCTCGCCCTCATTCATACCCTCGATGCCTGCCGCGTGGACGCCATCGAAGTTTCCTACGGCACGATGGATGTGGCGCTCAACATTTTTCGCGGCGCGGCGCCTCTGCGCACGATTCTGCGCTTTAATCCGCTGATGGCTTCCAAAGGTCTGGCGTGGAAACTTTTCCGCCTGCCATTCGAGTACGCGCGTCTAAAACCTTTTCGTCCCGCCTATAATCTGGAAGCGGCCAGACTCGCGCAGGCGCAGACGACGATTCCCGTCTATGCGGTGGGCGGCTTTCAGAGCGGCGCGGAAATTGCCGCAGCGAACTTTAAGCACATCAGCCTGTGCCGCCCCTTTATTTGCGAGCCGAATTTTCTCAAAAAACTGGCGGCAAATCCGGCTTATGTCTCAAAATGCATCCATTGCAATCTTTGCGCAGTCATGTCGGATTCTGACCGGCCCCTGCGCTGCTATCTTGGAAAACAACCATGAATCTGGAAAGTCGTCTGGATCGCGTCATCAAGGCCATCCGGGTGTGCAAGAAAAACCTCCCGCCCGTCATTGAAGCCCAAACGCGCCTGCAAGAAGATCTGAACATGGATTCTTTTGAAATCCTCATGCTGATTAATGAACTGGAAGCGGAATTCAACATTCATATTACGGACGCAGATTTTGTCGGCGTCGTCACCGTGGGCGATGTCGCGCATAAACTGGAACAAACCTCATGCTGAAGCGCGGGCAGGAGATTGTGACGCGGGTGGGGTTTAATCCCTATCGCGCGGATTTTGACGATCAACACTTTATCGACCTCGCTTCCAATAATTATCTGGGGCTGGCGCGTCATGAAAGGGTCAAGGAAGCCGCCATTCGCGCCATTCATGAACATGGCGTCTCCTTGTGCGGCACGCCGGTCGCCTCCGGGCACAGCGCCCTGGCGCGGGAGACGGCGCGGCGGCTGGCCGCGTTTTGCGGACTGGAGGCGGCGCTTCTGTTTCCTTCCGGCTATCAGGCCAACAACAGCGTTTTTGCCTTGCTGGGCGGGCCGGAAGACCTGATGCTCATCGACCGCGCCGCCCACGCCTCGCTGATCGCCGGCGTGCGTTTTACCGGCGCAAAGCTCTGGCCCTTTGCGCATAATTCGCTGGAACACCTGGAAACGCTGCTCAAGCGGGCGAAGGGATACCGAAAAATCTTCATCGTCACCGAATCTGTTTTTTCCACCGAAGGTTCCCTTGCGCCCCTGCCGGACATTCTGGCGTTGGCGCGGCAATTCAACGCCCTTCCGGTCATTGACGATTCGCATGGTCTGGGCGTGCTGGGCGCGACAGGCTGCGGTGTGTTGGCGCATTTTGGCGTCACGGATTTTCCCGGCATTTACACCGCTTCGCTCGGCAAGGCGCTGGCGGGCATGGGCGGCATGGTGGCGGGCAGCGCGGCGGCGATGGAGGAACTGGAATACCTCTGCCCCGGCCTGATTTATTCCACCGCCCTGACGCCGCCCATGCTGGGGGCCATCAATGGCGCGCTCGATGTCATCGCGCGGGATTTCCCCGAACGAAGCGCGCGCCTGTGGCGTTACAAAGCCATCATCGCGGCGGCGCTCGCCGGGCGGCAATCGGGCGGTGAAGCGCCCATCAACGCGGTGGCCTGCGGCGACGCCGAACGCGCCATCCGGCTGTGCGCCACGCTCTACCAACATGGCATTTTGTCGACGCCGTTCATCGAACCTTCCGTACCGCAAAACGCCTGCGTCGTCCGCCTGATTGCCGGGGCCGGACTGGAGGAAGATGCGGTGCATAAGGCCGCCGCGTGCCTGCGCAGCGTTCTGACCACACCCTGATGAACGACGCCTGCCTGATCCTGAATCCCGCTTCGCGCGGCGGCAAAAGCCAGCGCCTTTTTGCGCGCATTCACGCGGCGCTGGAAAAAGAAGGCATCACTTGCCGCCACCATATCACCACGTCGCTGGAAGACGCGGAAACCTTCTCCCGCGCCGCCAATCTGGCGGGGGAGCGCCTCATTGTCGCCGTGGGCGGCGATGGCACCCTCAACCGCGTCATCAACGGTTTTTACGGCCCGGATGGCACGCGCCTTTCCCACGCGCGTCTTGGCGTGATCTACACCGGCACGAGTCCGGATTTCTGCTTGAGCCACGGCCTTCCCGTCCGCGACCCGGAACGCGCCGCGCGCATTCTGAAACAGGGTTACGCCCGCCCGATCGGCATTGGCCGCATCGCCTATGCCGATGGCTTCCTCCGTCACTTTGCCTGCTGCGCCAATATCGGCCTGGGGGCGCAACTGGCGCGCGCGACCAACAGCGGCATTCGCGCTCAACTGGGCGACAGGCTCGGCACCTTTTTCGCGCTTCTGCGTGTCCTGAAACAGTACACGCCAGTGGAATTGACCCTCAACGGCCAGCGTCATGAGCGCCTCTACAATCTCTCCATCGGTAAAACCCGCTATGTGGCTTCCGGCCTCAAAATCCGGCACACCCTCGCGCCGGACGACCCGCGCTTTTACCTGCTTGCCATCAAAAACCGGATTGTTCATCACCTCGTCGCCCTCTACTCCGGCGCGGCGTTGCCGCTTGAATATGTGGAGCGCGTCGATATTTCCGGG
>JAISRR010000077.1 GCA_031273565.1 Zoogloeaceae bacterium
TCGAAACGCCCGCCTTGCGCTGAATCATATCCGTGGTGGCGGCGCTGAAACCATGCACCAAAAATATTGATGTCGCCGCATTTAACACAGAAAGCTGTTTGTCATTTCGTTCCATAGTAAACCCGACGAGTGGAAAACAGAATTTGAACTATACCGAACGGTTCGTTTTAACGCAAATCCACGCTTTGTGCTGCCTTGGACTTTTGCAATGTTATCGAATTATTCGTCAGTAGCCATGAATTAGTTGACAATGGACATTCTCGATACTACAGTACCGTTCGGTACTAACACAAATGTTCGAGGATGCCATGCAACGTGTTTTTCGAGTCCGGAAGCAGCGCCGTTTCGCACGGGGCATCCCCGCGCTGGCTTTGCTACTCGCTGCGTGTGTCACGCTGCCCGATGTCCGGGAACCATCTCTGGCTTCGCCCGACGCGGCGGTACGCTCACGCTTTGCCATCGTGACTGAAGAAACCGCCTTGATCGAGACCGCGCTGCCATCACAATGGTGGTCATTGTTCGAGGATGAGACACTGACGGCGCTGGAAGCCGAGGCTATGGAAGCCAACATGGATATCCAGGCTGCCATCACGCACATTGAGGAAAGTCGTGCACAACTAGGCTTGGTCAATGCTACGCGCCAGCCGCAGCTTGCCGTGGATGCCAGTTACACCCGCTCCGCCCTCAGTGAGAACTCACCGCTGGCCGCGCTTGGTGCGCCGACCACAGGCAACGATTTTTGGTCGCTGGGTTTGCAGACTGGTTGGAAACTGGATTTGTGGGGGCACTTACGCTTTGTCAGTGAATCCGCCGAAGCGAGGCTGCGAGCCACCGGCTACGGCATGGAAGCGGTGAAAGTATCCGTCGCGGGGGATGTGGCGCGCACCTATTTGTTGTTGCGCGGGGTACAGGCACAAGAAACGCTCGTTGAGCAGAACCGCCAGATTGCCGAAGAGTTGGTGCGTATGGCTGAAAGCCGGGAACGTAATGGCGTGGCAACCCGCTTTGACACGGCTGCGGCGCACGCCGACCTGGCCGGGATTGAGGCGCATCTGTCCCGCCTGCATCATCAACGCGATGTTCTGATGAATGCGCTGGCCTTGCTGTTGGGCAAGCCGCCACGGGATCTGAACGAACGTCTCACCGCCGCTGACTTGCCGCCGATACCCCGTCGCCTGCCCGTGGGAATCCCTTCCGAACTGGCCCGGCAGCGACCGGATATCTTGCAGGCAGAAGCACGCCTGCACGCCGCCGTTGCCGACATCGGCGCGGCGCAGGCTGACTTCTACCCGCGTATCACCCTGACCGGCAGCATCGGCGTACAAGCGTTCGAATTCTCCGATCTGGGGAGTTGGGCTTCCCGGCGGTATTCACTGGGGCCGACGTTCTATCTGCCGATTTTCGAGGGCGGCAGACTCAAGCGCAATCTGGCATTGAGCGAAGCACGTCACCGTTTGGCGGGAATCGATTATCAGCAGACCGTGTTGCGTGCCTGGCATGAAGTGGATGATGCCTTGGGAGCTTATTCCACAGAATTGAAACGGCATGAACTGTTGCAGTTTGCTATGACGCAGAACCGGACAGCCCTGACCGTGGCGCAGCGCGCCTATCAGGAAGGTTCAGCCGATTTCACTACTGTATTGGTAGCTCGGCGTTCGCTGTTAGCCAGCCAGGCGGAATTGACGGACTGCGCGACGGCTTCCGCATTGTCAGTTGTCGCCCTCTACCGCGCGCTCGGCGGGGGGTGGTCTTCAGAATTGGCGGTATCGGCGAGCGACAAATCATGAGTACACCAACATCCACCTCTGTCGCTGGCGCCGCTTTGCCTTCTGGTTCTCCGCCACAACCCGTCTTCAACACACGTCTGGCTATTGGCTTGCTGGGCGCGCTATTGGCAGCAATGGTCGCTGGCTTGAATGGTCGCATCCCCGGTTTGGTACTGGCTGATTTGCGTGGGGCTTTAGGCTTCAGTCTGGATGATGCCTCATGGCTGACCACAGCCTATTCGGCGGGTGAATTAGCCGCAATGCCATTTGCAGGATGGTTTGCCATCACGTTTTCCTTACGCCGCTTTTATTTGGCGATGTTGTTTGCCACGATGGCGCTGTCTGTAATCATGCCCCATGTTCAGGACTTGCATCTGTTGTTGGCCCTACGCGTTCTGCATGGTTTGGTCGGTGGGGCGTTGATTCCCTTGCTGATGATCTCCTGCCTGCGCTTCATGCCTCCTTCTATCCGATTGCACGGCTTGGCGATTTTTGCACTGGTCGTTACCTTCTCGCCCAACATCGCGCTTTGGCTGGCAGCCTTGTGGGTGGACAGGCTGGAAGACTGGCGCTGGGTTTATTGGCATGTGATTCCCATGGGGTTGATGGCAACCGCGCTGGTCGCATGGGGAATTCCAAAAATGCCAATGGCGTTGCCACGACTGAAGCAGGCCAACTGGTTTGGCATGGCTCTGGGTGTACCCGGTTTGATACTGCTGATCGTTGGTGTAGATCAAGGCGTGCGCCTGGACTGGTTCCATTCACCGCTGATCGTTGCCATGTTCCTGACGGGCGGCATGTTCACCGCGCTTTTTCTGGTGAGCGAATGGAATCATCCCGAACCTTTCAACCGCTTGCAGTTGCTGGAGCGCCGCAACATCTGGCTTGGATTCGCCAGTTTCGCTTTCCTGCTGATGACGATGGCGACCGCCGTTACTTTGCCAGCCAACGTACTGGGCCAGCTTCAGGGTTTCCGCATGGAGCAGAGTGCAAGCATAGGATTGATCGTCGGGCTGCCGCAGGTGGTGCTTGGACCGTGCGTGGCACTGCTGCTGTACCAGCGTTGTGTCGATGCCCGCCATGTCTTCGCCGCAGGACTGGCCTGCATGGCGGCGGCTTGTTGGCTGTCTGCCGACATCACCAGCGAATGGATGGCGCGGCAATTCATGTGGGCAGGAATATTGCAGGCACTTGGGCAACCCATGGCGCTGGTCGCATTGCTGTTCCTGATATCCAGCGTGGTTCAACCCATGGAAGGCAGCTTTTTCGCCGGTATGATCAACATCGTGCGCGTATTCAGCGCGACCATCGGCAGCGCCACCATCGCTCAACTCATGGCGGTGCGCGGTCGCTTCCATACCGAAATGTTGCTTGACAAGGCAGGGCAGCTTTCCTCTCAGCTTATGCCATCCGATACGGCACTGGAAACGCTGGCGGGAAGCGTCACACAGCAGGTCAGCGTACTGGCCACAGCGGATATCTATCGGGTATTCGCTGTGCTGGCCTTACTCATGATTCCGGTCGTCCTGAAGCTCCAGCATATCCCCGCTCCGATGGTGAATCGCACGCCTCAGGCAGTACCTTCTGGCGTGCCGGTTGGCACGGGTTCTTGATTTTTTCTATTTGAAGGAAGGGTTATGGCTACGAATTATAGTTTTCGCATCACTGTTGGCGTGATTGTCAGCGTCACCCTCGTGGGCGCGTTTCTGATTCTGAACCGCCCGGAATCCAGCGCCTCCGAACAAAGTACCGATGACGCTTACGTGCAGGCTGACTTTACGCTGATCGTTCCACAGGTAGCTGGTGTTATTACGCATGTGCATGTCGCAGACCATCAGGAAGTGCAGGCAGGCGCCCCGCTGGTGAGCATTGATGAACGTGATCTGCGTATTGCCATGGACAACGCCATGGCGCACGCAGCCAGTGCTCAGGCTGTTATCGACAGCCTGCAAGCGCAGATCGTCCGCCAGCAAAGCGTAATCAGGCAAGCGCGCGCGACATTTGCCGCTTCCGAGGCTAATCTCAAACTCGCGGAAGCCAACCGCAACCGCTTCACCAACCTGGCTCGCGATGGTTCTGGCACGGTACAGGCTCAGCAGCAAGCCGAAGCGCAATGGGACACTCAACGTGCCGCCGGTGAGCGGGATTTCGCAGGCTTGCGTTCAGCAGAGCAACAGACTGCGATTCTGCATGCCGATCTGGAAAAGGCGCGTGCGGCTCTGTTGGCAGCACAGGCAGAAAAAGCCGCTGCGGACTTGAACCTGTCCTATGCCAGGATAAATGCGCCCGTCAGCGGTATTGTCGCTCAGCGCAAGGCGCGGGTGGGTGGCTATGCCCGTGTGGGTGAAGCGCTGTTAACGCTGGTGCCGCTGGATGCTGTCTATGTGGAAGCCAACTTCCGCGAAACGCAACTCGCCAAAGTACAGGTCGGTCAGCCTGTAGACATGACCGTGGATGCGTTGCCTGGCATTCGCCTCAAAGGGCGGGTCGAAAGCGTGGGACCTGCCAGCGGAGTAAGTTTTTCGCCGCTGCCGCCGCACAACGCTACCGGCAACTTCACCAAAATCGTGCAGCGCCTGCCCGTGCGTATCTTTCTGGAGCCATCCCAGAAGGACGCACGCCGCTTACGTGTGGGCATGTCGGTGCGCCCGACCATCAATGTCAACGCAAGCATCGAAACGCTACATTCAGATAAATCTTGAAACCCTCACCTCGGCACACATTCATAAGCACACAGCATGATTTCCTGTTCTGTTTTGGGCAATCGTCTGGCTTCGGCGGCGACGAAGAGGGGATCGAGGATGGTGAATGCACCGGGCAAGATGAACGGTCTTTCGGCAGATTTCCGCCGCTTGGTGGCTGCGGCGCAAAGGTAAGGTGGTTTTAGGGCGGGATCGAAGAAAGCGCCATCGCTCACCTGCTGCGCACTCTTCGATTCCGCACTGCCAAAAGTCAGCGGCCTCTGGCACAAAGCGCCCCTGACTCTGCTGTCTTCCGTCTTCCGTCTTCTGCCCCCCTGACCTTACAATCACCCTCTTCCCGATTTCAGGATATTTCCATGTGCGGTATTTGCGGCGAATTGCGCCTTGACGACCAGCCCCCTGACCCGGACGCGCTGGAACGGATGCTGGAAGCCCTGCGACAACGCGGGCCGGATCACGGCGGTTGCTTTACGGAGGGGCCAATTGCCTTCGGACACCGGCGGCTGTCCATCATCGACCTCTCCGAACGCGCCCACCAGCCGATGCAGGATGCAGAATCCGGCCTTTCGCTGGTCTTCAACGGCGTTATCTACAACTACCGCGAACTGCGCCGGGAACTGGCGGCGTGCGGCTATCGCTTTTTTTCCGAAGGCGATACCGAAGTTATCCTCAAGGCTTACCACGCCTGGGGGCGGGATTGCCTCCATCATCTGGATGGCATGTTCGCCTTCGCCATTTGGGATTCCCGGCGGCAACGCCTCTTTCTCGCCCGCGACCGCTTCGGCATGAAGCCGCTGTATCTGACCCGCGACGCCAGACGCCTGCGCTTCGCGTCTACCCTGCCCGCACTGCTCACGGGTGGCGGCGTTTCCGGCGAACTCGACCCCGTTGGCCTGCAATTCCAATTCACCCTGCATGGCTCTGTGCCCGCGCCCCATACGGTATTCGCGCAGGTGAAAAAACTGCCGCCCGCGAGCTGGCTGGAAATCGAAGCCAACGGCGCGACGCGGGAAGAACGCTACTGGCGGCTGGAAGCGCGTCGTCCCACTGCCCCCACGCCGGAACCGGATGAAGCCGGGTATCTGTCCCTGATCCGCGAACGCCTGCAAGCCGCCGTGCAAAGCCACCTGCTCGCCGCTGATGTGCCGGTCGGCGTGCTGCTTTCCGGCGGTCTCGATTCCAGTCTGCTGGTCGCGCTGCTGGCCGAACAGGGGCAACGCGACATCCCGACCTTTTCCATCGGTTTTACGGATCAGCCGGAAGAAAGCGGCAACGAATTTCAATATTCCGATCAGGTCGCCCGCCATTTCGCTACGCGGCATCACCGCTACCTGATGCGCGACGACGAAATGCTGGACAAGCTGCCGAACGCCATCGCCGCCATGTCAGAACCCATGTTCAGTCAGGATAACGTCGCCTTTTACCTGCTCGCCCGCGAGGTGAAAAAGGAAGTCAAGGCCGTGCTTTCCGGTCAGGGCGCGGACGAAGTGTTCGGCGGCTATTACTGGTATCCGCAAATGGCGGCGACCGCGGAAAACCTGCCCCTCCTTGAGCGTTTCGCCCCGTACTATTTCGACCGCAGCTACGCCGAATACCTGGACATGCTCACCCCGGAATGGCGCGCAAAAACGCGGGAAGACCAGGTAAGCGCCTTCATCGCCGCCCGTCTGGAAGAACCCGGTGCGGACAGTTTTATCGACAGCGTGCTGCGACTGGACGCTGCGACGCTGATTGTCGATGACCCCGTAAAGCGTGTCGATAACATGACAATGGCCTTCGGACTGGAAGCGCGCGTCCCTTTTCTGGACAAATCGCTGGTCGAAGCCGCCATGACCCTGCCCCCCGCCCTGCGTTTGCGAGAAGGCGGCAAATTCCCCCTGAAACACATCGCGCGCGGCCTGCTACCGGACGCGGTGATCGACCGTCCCAAGGGCTACTTTCCCACCCCGGCCCTGAAATACCTGCGCGGCGGTTTTCTCGACTTCATCCACGCCGTACTCACCGCCCCCGCCTGTCGTGAGCGCGGGCTTTACAATCCCGCCTATGTCAAAAAACTGCTCGCCGAACCCTTGAGCCATTTCACCCCCTTGCAAGGCAATAAACTCTGGCACCTCGCGGCGCTGGAATACTGGCTGCAAACGGTGAGGCCGGGTCGTTATTAACCCTGCCCCCACAAATAAAGCGACCGGCTTTCTATCCAGCCGATAAATTGCCGGTAAAACGTTGTTTCATTTTTACTCGCAAGCGTTTTGCTGTCCTTTTTCTTGTTCTGGTATGGGAAAATTGCAGATTGATGCGCTCTGCCGAATGTGCGTGACAGAGGCGTCTCACGATATGGCCCTCCCCTGTTCCCTGCGCCAGTAGAGCCGGAAAACAGGCCATGCCAGCAAAATCAATCCCCCCGCCGCAAGTAACAACGGCCAGCGCGCGGGCGGGTTCCATTCGCTGCGCAGGCGGGCGCGTTCGGCATGGTCAAGACGTTGGTATTTCAGGGTGTTATTGCCGACATCATTGGGTTTGCGGTTTTTCAGCCACGTGTGCGCCAGCGTGTAGGTCTTGGGGTGAAAAACGAAAATCCAGGGCACATCGCGTTGCAGAAGACGGTTCATCCGGCGGATAAGCGCCAGCCGCTCCGGGGTGCTTTCCATGCTTTTCATTTCCAGAAACAGGCGGTCAAATTCAGGGTTGGCGTAGTTGGCGTGATTTTCGCCACCATACCGAACCTTGCTTTCGCTGCCCAGCAGTAGAAAGAAGAAATTTTCCGGGTCGGGGTAATCGGCGTTCCAGCCCAGAAAGAACATCTGCACCGCGCCCTTGGAGAGTTTTTCCTGAAAACGGTTGAAGTCGGAGGAACGCACCACCAGTTGCGCGCCGATTTTCTGAAACTGGCGGATAAGCCAGTCCAGCCGCGATTTGTCGCCCATGCCGCCGGATGTGGTGTCGAGATTGACGATGAGCGCCTCGCCCGTCTTCGCGTTGCGACCATTGGGCCAGCCCGCTTCCGCCAGCAATTGCCGCGCCGCTGCGATGGATTTGCGCCGGGGCTGATCCTCCACCCAGTCGTAAACGTAGGGATTGATGCCTGCCTTGCCTTCTTCAAAGCCGAAAATGCCGGGTGGTATGGGACTCATGCCGGGAATGCCGCGCCCGTTCATGAAGATGGAAATGAATTCCTCATCGTCGATGGCGATGGCGATGGCTTGCCGCAACTTGACCGCCGCTTCGTTATCGCCGCCCACCAGCGGATCCTGCATATTAAAACCCATGTAAAAAATGCTGGGGCGCACGGAAGTCAGGAGCCGGATGCCTTTTTCCCGCATATCATCGCTCAGACCCACTTCACCGCCGATGTTGATGCGCACGGCCTGATCGAAATTGTCCGAAGCAATGCCGGAAGCATCGTAATACCCTTGCAGAAATTTGTTCCAGTAGGGAATCGCTTCTTTTTCCCGGGTAAACACGGCTTTTTCGATGAACGGCAGCGCCCGGCCACAATCGGCCAGCAGCCCGGCGGCGGCGTCTTCCGGTTCGCCCTCGCAAGGGTAGCTTTCACCCTGAAAATAGGGATTCCGGGTCAGCACCATGCGCCGGTTGGGGTCGTTTTCGGTCAGCATGTAGGGGCCGCTGCCCACCGGCCACCAATCCAGCGTCAGATTTTTTTCCGCCATGCCCGGCTGGCTGAAAAAGCGGTCCGCCTCGCGGGGCACAGGCGCAAAAAAGGGCATGGCAAGCCAATAGGCAAATTGTGGATAACGCCCCTTGATGCGAATGCGAAAGGTATAGGCATCGACAACTTCCGCGCCCGCAAACGGGAAAGCGTCGAGATCCAGCCAGTCATCGGGCTGGCGGCGGTTGGCTTCTTCCAGCGCCGCGCCCAGTTCTTTCAGGCCGATGATTTTTTCCGCCATCATGCCGAAAATGGGCGAGTGCAGACGTGGATGCGCGAGGCGTTTAATCTGGTAAATGTAATCGGCGGCGGTCACTTCGCGCGTGCCGGTGACGGGAAAGTCGCCCACGCCGAATTTATCCGCCAGGTCAGCGCGGCTCAGGGCCAGATACAGCGGCCTGCCTGCGGCATCCTGCGCAAAGGCGGGATGCGGCTGGTAACGCTGACCGGGGCGCAGGCGCAACTCGTAGACGCTTTCGGCCACCCGTTCCGTCGGAGCGTCGTGCGGCAGGCGGCGACCTCTGGCGTCGTAAAACTCCGGTTCCGGCACCTTCTCCACTGTGGCGGGAATGAGCGCGTAGGGACGTTGCAAATAATGGTATTGCAGCGGCGACGCGTAAATCTGGGTGATGAAAGTGAATTCATCCTCGGTATAGGATTGCGCCGGGTCGAGGTGGCGGGGGCGTTCGGTAAAGGCCGAATAAAGAATGTTGTCGTTCGCTTCACTCAGGGGATAGGGGTCGTTCCAGATTTCGCCGCAGGCAGAAAGCAGGAGAAAGGCAGGCAACAGCAAGGTTCGGGCAATGCACCTCATGCCCTTGACAGGATGTGTTCGGAATACTGCGGCAAAATTTGAAAACATGGCGGACATGGCGGGTCATGCAGGAATTCAGGATGATACCCAGATCGGCGCGTCAACTGTCAGAAAACCATGCCGGAAAACCTTTAGAATACCTGTCCTTCGCCACCAAACGCCACGCCATGCCAGACGTTCAGACGCCCTCCCCCGCGCCCGACCTGCTGATCCACGCCCGCTGGATCGCCCTCGCGCACTGCGAAACCCTGCTGGAGCACCACGCCATCGCCATCTCGAACGGACGCATTGTCGACATTCTGCCTTCGCATGTGGCGCGTGAGCGCTATGACGCGAAGGAGACGGTGACACTGGCCGAACACCTGCTCATCCCCGGCCTCATCAATCTGCACACCCACGCCGCGATGAGTCTCATGCGCGGCATGGCCGACGACATTCCCCTGATGCGCTGGTTGCGGGATTACATCTGGCCTGTTGAGCGCGCGCTGATTTCGCCCGAATTCATCCGTGACGGCACGCGGCTGGCCTGCGCCGAAATGCTGCTGGGCGGCGTCACCTGCTTTAATGACATGTATTTTTTTCCCCACGACGCGGCGGAAAGCGCCGTGGAACTTGGCATGCGCGCCGTGCTGGGCGTTACCGTGCTGGAATTTCCTTCCGGCTACGCGAGCGACGCCGCCGATTATCTCGACAAGGGATTGGCCGCTCTGGACGCCTGGCGCGGGCACCCATTGGTCAAATTCTGCCTCGCCCCGCACGCGCCCTACAGCGTGAGCGACGCAAGTTTCGAAAAAATCCAGACACTGGCCGCGCAACTGGAAATACCGGTGCATCTGCACATTCATGAAACCGCCGATGAAATCCGGCAACACCTGGAAGAACACGGCTGTCGCCCCTTGCATCGCCTGGACAGGCTGGGGCTGCTGGGGCCGCAACTGATCGGCGTGCACGCCGTGCACCTGCTGGACGATGAAATCGCCACCCTCGCCCGTAACAGTTGTAACGTCGCCCACTGCCCCACTTCCAACCTGAAACTGGGCAGCGGCATCGCGCCCGTCGCCGAAATGCTGGTGCAGGAAATCAACGTGGGACTGGGCACGGATGGCGCGACCAGCAACAACCGCCTCGACCTGTTCGCGGAAATGCGCCTCGCCAGCCTGCTCGTCAAGGGCAAAAGCGGCGACGCCAGCCTCGTCCCGGCCTGGAAGTCGCTCCAGATGGCGACGCTTGCCGGCGCGCGGGCGCTTGGACTGGAACGCGAAATCGGCTCTATCGAGATCGGCAAATACGCCGACCTCACCGCCGTCCGCTTCGACACGCTGGAACTTTCTCCCTGCTTCGACCCCATTTCCCACCTCGTCCATTGCGCCGGACGCGAAAACGTCAGCCACGTCTGGGTACAGGGTCGCTGTTGTGTTTTCGACAAAACACTGTTACATCATGAAAATGCCAATTTGAAAAATAACGCTCGACTGTGGCACAATCGTATAGTCTCGTACTTGAAGTTGGATTCGGTCTGAAGTATTTTCAGGCTGATGGTCGGTATTTTTCAATAACACCCACACAAGGAAACAAAATGATCAAAAAATTTGCCAGGAATTCCATTGCCATTGCCTTGTTGGTCGGTATCGGCATGACCGCCGCCATGCAGGCCCAGGCTCAGGAACGTGTTTATGTGATCGACCAGCGCGATGTCGTCGCCGTCAGCGGCACAGGTCTCTGCTGGCGCACCGGTTACTGGACGCCCGCCGCCGCCGCCAACGATCCCGCTGGCTGTCAGTGCGATCGCGATCTGCTTCCCGCCGAAAAATGCGCCGCCGCGCCTGCTGCCGTGACACCGACGCCTCCCGGCACGCCGCCTGCGTCCCGTCCCACCTCCGGCAAGGTCACACTGGCCGCTGACGCGCTCTTCGACTTTAACAAGGCTGTGCTGCGCGCCGAAGGCAAGGCCAAGCTCGACGAACTGGCCGCCAGGTCCGGCGAAATCAACCTCGAAGTCATCCTGGCCACGGGCCACACCGACCGTATCGGCAAAGACCGCTACAACCAGCAGCTTTCTGAAAAGCGCGCTGCCGCTGTCAAGCAATACCTGATCAGCAAGGGCGTCGAAGCCAACCGCATCTACACCGAAGGCAAGGGCGAAACCCAGCCGGTCACCGGCGACCAATGTAACAACCTGGGCGCTGAAAGTGGTCGCAACAAGAAACTGGTTGAATGCCTGCAACCCGACCGTCGCGTTGACATCGAACTGATCGGCACCACCCGCTAAGTTTCGTTGCTCTTCCGCAAAAGCCCTGCTCCATGCAGGGCTTTTTCTTTAGCCCTGTTCAGAGGCGCATCCGGGTAAGTAAGCCAAAATCAATCTGCGTGAGGCGCTTTGTCGGATTTCCAACAATCACATCCGTTAATGGACAGGCGGGCATCCCCTGGCAAGAAAGGCGTTTTGTCGGTAGCCCGACAAAGGGTAGCGGGATTATCGTATCCCTGCGTGTCGCAAAAAGCCCGGTCTGTTTTATTTTCTTTTCTGAATCATGAGGTTAGATAAATTTCACCGGATTGGCATGGTTCGTGCGGTAGTGGTGGGGAACGTTCGGATTCCCGCAACATCTGACGGTATGAGCAAGACCCGGAACGCGAAGTCCGCAAAGCCGTAGCGCGGCGGCTTCCCTCTTTCGCCCTCTATCTGCTCGCCGACGATTCCGAAAGCGAAGTGCGCGCCCTGCCCGAAATCGCCCGCCGTCTCGTGCAGGACGAAGACGGGTGGGTGCGCCTCGCCGTCGCCAGCCGTCTACACGAAAACGAGGAATGCTCATGAAAAACGACATGTCCGCCTGGCAGGAATACTGCAAAACCCTCGCGCCCAACATTCAGGGTTGCTGTCGCGCCACCGCCGTCGCCAGCGGCGTCAACGCCCTGGTGAAAAACATCGCCGAGGCCCTGCCGGAATGGTCTTTTCATTACCGCCTGGAACGCGGCGGCTGGTATCGTCCCGGCGGCGCGATTGATGCCGATGGCAAGCCGCTCGCCAGCAATCTGGAACAGTGGGCGGAAAGCGCACTGGCACGGCACGATGACGACATGGCGGCGCTCGTCGAAGAACTTGCCCAAACGCCCTGTTACGCGACTCGTCTGAGCGGCAAAACCCACTACTTTGTCGCCCAGGCAGGCGAAGCGCCGGAAGACTTTCTGCAACTCGAAATCGAAGAACTTCAGGAAGTCAAAGCACATCGCCTGGGGGCATCTGATCACGACATCCCCTCCACCCTGAGCGAACTGATTGACCCTATTGCGCCACCGCCCGCCAGACAGGAAGCCATCAAGCTGCCCGCCTACAATTTCCGCCGTCTGTTGCACGTCGGCGCCACCCTGCGCCGCATGGCGGTCAACGCCCCGGATGCGCCGATTTTGCGCTTCATCGCTGACTGGAACAGCAGCAGCGCCGGACTTGCCTGCGTATTCCACAAGCAATGGTTGATCGCCTTGCGGGAATATCTGGATATTTACCAACAAACCCAATACCGCGCCCAGCCCATCGCCATCCTCTCCGGCAAGCCATCCGCCTTTGAACTGGAACAAGGCGGCAGCGGTCTCAACCTCCACGCCGCCCTGCAAACTTTCGACCGCGAAGCGGGCTATCCGTTCGCCTGGTTTTTCCACCTTCTGAGCACCAAAGCCGTGCCGCACTGGGTCGCCCAAACCGTTGTGGAAGATGCCCTGAACGGCTTCGCCTACCTGCCGCAGCGGGATGTCGACGTGGTGCGCAACTGGCTGCATCGTCCCTATACGCCGTAACCGGGAGATTGTCCGCTTTACGACAGAAGTCAGACCTCGGAAACCGACAAAAACATAACAAAAACAATCAGTTGATTCGTGGTTCAGCTTTTGCTTAACCGTTATCGGCACTCAGAAGAACGCCATGCAACCCGGCCATCCTGACCGCTCCAACGCATTGCAGGCTCAACACCATGACCTTCAAGACAATCCATCCCTGTAGCCGCCAGACAATCCCCGCGCGCTTGCAGTCGTCGGGGCGGCGGTGGCGGCCGCTCTGGTCTGCCGACACGGACGCGAGCGTGCCGTGGATAAAACGGACGCTGGCGACGCGCAAAAGCGCCAGTCACCCCGACCGTTTCGAGCGCATGAAAGCAGAAAGCCGGGGTTCATGATGCCCATCGACATCCTCCACGGCACGGTGCTGACCATCCACGACGGCAAGGCAACGGTGCGCCTGAACGCGCCCGTGAGCGCCTGCGGCGCCTGCGCCCACGGCAATTCCTGCGGCATCGGGCGGCTGTCCACACCGGGCAACGCCTCTGACAAAACCGGTGCAAAGCAAAACCGTGGCGTGCAACTGAATCTGGATGTGCCGCCAGGCATTCATCCGGGCGATCAGGTCAATCTGCTCGCGCCCCGGACCAGCCTGCCCGCGCTGGCTCTGCTCGGTTACGTTTTCCCCGCCTTGGCCATGCTGCTGGGCGCGGCGCTGGGGCAATCCCTGTATGGCAGTGACGGCATCGCGGCGCTGTTTTCCCTCTGCACATTTTTACTGGCGCTGGTGCTGGTGCAGTTTGTCAGCGCCCGTCATTCCTCGCTTTGTTCCCTTTCCCTTGCGCCGCTTTCTCACACGGAGTTTCCTCATGAGCACTGAAACCGACCCTGTTTTTGAAACGGATTTTATTCGGGAACCGACGCGCCAGGTTCGCGCGCTGGATACCTGCGGCAACTACAACGGCATTTCCGCAGAAACTGCCGTCGTTGACCATGCGGCGTAAAGGCAGGGCGGCATCTACGATACCGCCGTTTGACCATGCGGCGTAAAGGTAGATACTGTTATCCCCGTCAAGCGCCATGGAGGGTGGGGTCAAATGGTGTGCGGGATTTGAGGACACCGAAGGCGACATGGATGAGTTTTCTCATCATGGCGCCGATGATCAG
>JAISRR010000093.1 GCA_031273565.1 Zoogloeaceae bacterium
ATGAATCAGCCCTCCTTCTCAATACGGGTCAACACATCCCGCAAAATGGGGCCGTATTCGTACTTGCCCGCGCAAACATAGGAACACAAGGCCAAATCCTCCTCATCCAGTTCCAGACAACCCAGTTTTTGCGCCATTTCGCTATCGCCCGCCACCAGATAGCGCAACAGATGCGTGGGCAGAATGTCCAGCGGCATGATTGCTTCATAATTTTCCACCGGCACAATGGCGCGGGGACTGCCGTTGGTGGTGGTGGTAAAAGCAAATTTTTTGCCGCACGTAAGACAGGAGGCAAACAGATTCAGCACCGAATGCTTGTCCGCGCCCGCGCGCAAAAAGTGCAGAAATTCGCGCTTCCGGCCTTCCTGCAAACAGGAAACCTGTTGATGGTAACGCCCCAGAAAAGCAACATCGCCGCTCGCCGTGCGTCCGCCGAAAACGGAACCGGAAATCACGCGGTTTTCGCCCGCCAGCAACTCGCCTGCCGTCAATTCCGCTAAATCCGCGCCCAGACGGGTACGGACAAGACGTGGATTCCGCACCACCGGCCCCGCCAGCGACACCACCCGCTCCACCCATAACTGCCCGCTGACAAAAAGTTTGCCCACGGCAATCACATCCTGATAGCCAATATGCCATACAGTTTTATGCGCATCGACCGGGTCAAGAAAATGAATGTGCGTTCCCGGCAAACCCGCCGGATGCGGCCCGGAAAAACGCTCAAAGCGCACTCCGGGCAGCACGCCTTCGCCGGGAATCTGGCGCCCTTCGCCCGCGATGACAAAGAGCGTTCCCGCCGTCAGCCGCGACAACACCACAAGGCCGCGCGAAAAATCTTCCGCGTGTTCGGCAAGGATAACCGCCGGATCCGCAGCCAGCGGATGCGTGTCAATCGCTGTCACAAAAATGGAGGCTGGCGCGGCATCTACCGCCGGAACACGGGAAAAAGGCCGGGTTCTGAAAGCAGTCCACAACCCGGACTGTTGCAGATTCTCCCTGACCTTCTCAACCGGCAAATCCGCCAGTTCCGCCTCCGCGTAACGCGCGAAAGAAACCGCTTCATCGCCTTCCAGATCAATCACAATAGAGTGAAACACCCGCTGCGCACCCCGGTTGATGGCGCTGACCACGCCCGAACCCGGCGCGGTGAAATTCACTCCCGGCGTTTTTTTGTCAGAAAACAGAACCTGCCCCAGTTTGACCCGATCACCCGCCTGCACCGCCATCGAAGGCTTCATGCCGGGATAATCGTCGCCGATGAGCGCCACGCGGCGCACTGGCTTTTCCGCCTCGATGCGTTGCAAAGGCGCGCCGGTAATGGGCAAATCCAGTCCGCGTTCAAGTTTAATCATGCGTTGACCCAAGCTTCGTTGAAAGAAGGGATGGGTGACGAGCGGGCAAAGACGCCGCAAACAGACCATCACCCCAAAAAAACCATCGTGATTATAAAGCAGGACGCACGGCGACAGGGGACATATGCGGCTGAAAAGCAGGGGGGAAATTGCATCTCCGGGGCGGATGCCCTCCACCACGCCAGCCATGTCTTTCCGACCCGCCGCCTCCCGGATTGCGTAAACTTCCGCTTTCCAGTACCTTCGTCTCCTCGTTAGGGGTGCGCCGGATTCGGCGGCGCTGAGAGATCACCCTTTGAACCTGTACGGGTCATGCCGACGCAGGGAAACGCGGAAAAAACACCCCTGTAAATTTCCGGCGCGTTTTCCTGACGATGATTCGTCTTTGCTTTACACAAGGAAAACCATGCCTGCCGCATCTTCCAGCCTCACTCCCGACACCGCCTCCAACATCGTTTTTTCCGCTGCCGCCGCCCGGGTCGACCAGGCCGCCATCGCGCCGCTGCCCAATTCCCGTAAAATTTACGTTCCGGGTTCCCGGCCTGACATTCGCGTGCCGATGCGGGAAGTTTCACAGGCGGATACGCCCGACAACGCATCTAGCCACGCCGAAAAAAATCCGCCCGTCTTCATCTACGACTGTTCCGGCATCTACACCGATCCCGCCGCCCGCATCGACATTCGTTCCGGTCTGCCCGCCTTACGCGAAGCATGGATTGCCGAACGCGGCGACACCGAAACCCTTTCCGGTCTGACTTCCGCCTATGGGCGCGAGCGTGCGAGCCGGGCGGCGGTTGACCGGGAACTGGAAGGGCAGCGTTTTCCGGGGCTTTCCAGAAAGCCGCGCCGCGCCAGGGCGGGGCAAAATGTTTCGCAGATGCACTATGCCCGTCAGGGCATCATCACGCCGGAAATGGAATTCGTGGCGATCCGGGAAAATCTGAACCGCAAGACCTATCTGGAAAGCCTGCGGCAAAGCGGCAAAGATGGCGAAAAAATGGCGCGGATGTTAAGCCATCAGCATCCTGGCGGCAGCTTTGGCGCGGCGATTCCAGAGGAAATCACCCCGGAATTCGTGCGCGCCGAAGTCGCCAGAGGTCGCGCCATCATCCCCTGCAACATCAACCACCCGGAAACGGAACCGATGATTATCGGGCGCAATTTCCTCACCAAAATCAACGCCAACATCGGCAACTCCGCGCTCGGCTCGTCCATTGCCGAAGAAGTCGACAAAATGACCTGGGCGATACGCTGGGGCGGCGACACGGTGATGGATTTATCCACCGGCAAAAACATTCACGAAACCCGCGAGTGGATTATCCGCAACAGCCCCGTACCCATCGGCACCGTGCCCATTTATCAGGCGCTGGAAAAAGTGAATGGCAAGGCCGAAGAACTGACCTGGGAAATTTTCCGCGATACCCTGATTGAGCAGGCCGAGCAGGGCGTCGATTACTTCACCATTCACGCGGGCGTACTGCTCCGTTACATCCCGCTCACCGCCTGCCGCATGACCGGCATCGTCAGCCGGGGCGGTTCCATCATGGCGAAATGGTGCCTGGCGCACCACCGCGAAAGCTTCCTCTACAGCCATTTTGAGGACATCTGCGACATCATGAAAGCCTACGATGTCGCTTTCTCGCTGGGCGACGGCCTGCGCCCCGGCTCCATTTACGACGCCAACGACGAAGCCCAGCTTGCCGAACTCAAAACCCTGGGCGAACTCACCGGAATCGCCTGGAAGCACGATGTGCAAACCATTATCGAAGGCCCCGGTCATGTGCCCATGCAACTCATCAAGGAAAACATGGATTTGCAACTGGACTGGTGCAAGGAAGCCCCCTTCTACACGCTCGGCCCGCTGACCACCGACATCGCGCCCGGTTACGACCACATCACCAGCGGCATCGGCGCGGCGATGATCGGCTGGTACGGCACCGCCATGCTCTGCTACGTCACGCCCAAGGAACATCTGGGCTTGCCGGACAAAAACGATGTCAAGGAAGGCATCATCACCTACAAACTCGCCGCGCACGCCGCCGATCTCGCCAAGGGACACCCCGGCGCGCAGATTCGGGACAACGCGCTTTCCAAGGCCAGATACGAATTCCGCTGGGAAGACCAGTTCAATCTGGGGCTGGACCCGGACAAGGCGCGCGAATTCCACGACGAAACCCTCCCCCGCGACGCGGCAAAAGTCGCCCACTTTTGTTCCATGTGCGGCCCGCACTTCTGCTCGATGAAAATCACCCAGGAAGTCCGCGACCTCGCCGCCGCGCAGGGCGTGCCGGAAAACGAGGCGAGGCAGAAGGGGATGGAAACGAAGGCGATGGAGTTTATTGAAAGTGGCGGGGAGATTTACCGGAAGGTGTGAGGGCTACTCTATGCACACACGTTTATTGTCATCTGGTCATGGGAAGGCGTCATTGACGGGTAACGCTGCATCGGTACGCCGCATTTGATGAGGCCATTCCATTTCTGTCAGGGAAACGGAACCGTCCTGGAAGCGCGGGTGGCTCACTGTCTCGCCAGACTACTGACAAATCGCCCTGTCCCCGCCGATTTGGTTGGGCGGTTTCAGGTAGGGCAGGTTCTGGTAGGGCGCGCTCTCCGAGCGCGCCGCAGGTCAACGACGGCGCTTTCGGAGAAAGCGCCCTACCTGAACCATCCTGCCTGAACCTGTCCTGCCTCAAATATACGACGGAAAGGTAGGGCAGTTTCTACCAAACCGCCCTACCACAATCGCATCGCAATACGACAGACCCGCCACTGTCAGTTTCCGGCGGCGGACAAACGCCGCAGCAGCCGTTCGTGAATGCCGCCGAAGCCGCCGTTGCTCATTACCACGATCTGATCTCCCGGTCGGGCTACCGTCACGATGGCGGAAACCAGTTCATCCAGTTCCGTTTCGACGCGGGCGGCGTCGCCCAGAGGAAGCAGCGCGGCGGCGGCATCCCAGTCCAGATCGGCGGCGTAGCAAAACACCCGGTCGGCATCGGTGAGGCTGGCCGCCAGCCGCTCTTTCATGACGCCCAGTTTCATGGTGTTGGAGCGCGGCTCCAGCACGGCGAGGATACGTTTTTCCGGCCCTACCTTGCGGCGCAGACCCGCCAGCGTCGTGGCGATGGCGGTGGGATGATGCGCGAAATCGTCGTAAACGGTCACGCCCGCCGCTTCACCGCGCATTTCCAGACGGCGGCGGACATTCTGAAAACGCGCCAACGCCGCCACGCCCCGTTCCAGCGGTACGCCCGCATGTTCCGCCGCCAGTAGCGCGGCACAGGCGTTCAGGCGGTTGTGCTCGCCGGAAAGTGCCCAGTTCGCGCGGGCAATTTCTCCCGCACCGCCATGCAGAATCAGGCTGCCATCGGCGTCATCGCCGGTCATGTAATAACCTGCGGGGTCATTGAAGGTTTTGACCGGCGTCCAGCAACCACGCGCCAGCACCCGTTGCAGGCTGGCTTCCTGATGGTTGCTCACAATCAGGCCGGAAGACGGCAAGATGCGCACAAGGTGGTGAAATTGCGTCTCGATGGCGACAAGATCGGCGAAGATGTCCGCGTGATCGAATTCGAGATTGTTGAGCGCCAATGTTTTGGGACGGTAGTGCACGAACTTGGAACGCTTGTCGCAGAAGGCGGTGTCGTATTCGTCCGCCTCGATGACGAAAAAGGGCGCGTCGCCCAAACGGGCGGAAACGCCGAAATTGAGTGGCACGCCGCCGATCAGGAACCCCGGCGACAATCCCGCGTCTTCCAGTATCCAGGCCAGCATGGAAGCGGTGGTCGTCTTGCCGTGCGTGCCCGCCACGCCCAACACCCAGCGACCTTGCAGCACCTGTTCAGCCAACCATTGCGGCCCGGAAACATAGGGCAAACCCCGATCCAGAATGGCTTCCAGCAAGGGATTGCCACGGGAAATGGCATTGCCCACCACGAAAACATCCGGTCGCACTTCCAGTTGCGCCGGGTCGTAACCTTCGGTGAGATGAATTCCCGCAGCCTGCAATTGCTCGCTCATGGGCGGATAAACATTGGCGTCGCAACCGCTGACGCGATGTCCGGCGGCGCGCGCCAATTGGGCCAGACCGCCCATGAAGGCGCCACAGACGCCGAGAATGTGAATATGCATATTCCGTCCTTTTGTCGGAAAGCCGGGGTTAAAATTGCGTGCCATTCTACTTTATCCCCGGAATTTACGGCTCACATGTCCCGCTCACCACACCCCCGCATCTTGCGCGCCCACATTGCCAGCACGGCGGCGCGACTCATGGCCCAGGACGGTATCACGGACATGGGGCTGGCAAAGAGGAAGGCCGCCCGCCAACTGGGACAGGCGGATTCCGCCCTGTTACCCGATGACGCCGAAGTAGAAGCCGAATTGCGACTTTATCAGGCGCTCTATCAGGGCGACGTGCAACCGGCGAGATTGCGTTTTTTACGCGAAGAAGCCGTGCGTTCCATGCAGATGTTCGCCTGTTTCAACCCTTACCTCACGGGTTCCGTGCTCGACGGCACCGCTGGCGAACATTCCGCCATCGACCTGCTGCTGTTTGCCGACAGCGCCAAGGATGTGGAAATTTTCCTGCTCGACCATAACATTGCCTTCGAGCACGTAGAACCCCGGAACGACAAGGCCGAAGCCGTGTTGCGCCTGAACGCGCCGGACGCCGACATACACCTGATTGTTTTTCCGCACCATCTCGAACGCCACCATTTCCGGCATCGGGACGGCAGGCCACGGGAACGGCTGCGCCTGGACGGTCTGAAACAACTATTGGAAGCCGCATAAATGAAACGCCTCGCAACATTGACCGGCATTCTGCTTGCCCTCTTCGTGCCCTTGACGGCTCTGGCGGCAGATGCCCCCGCCGCGTCTGCCGTCAAACAACTGCTCGCGCTGGAACTGCCCGACGAGCAGGGCAAAAAGATCGCCATCCGCCAGTGGAAGGGGCGTGTGCTGGTGGTCAACTTCTGGGCGACCTGGTGTGCGCCCTGCAAGGCGGAAATCCCGGAATTTTCCCGCCTGCACACGGCATGGCAAAAGAAAGGCGTGCAATTTGTCGGCATCGCCATTGATAAACGCGAGAACGTGCAGGTATTTGTCGATGAAATCAAGGTTTCCTATCCGCAACTCATCGACAACGGAAAAATGATGCAATCGTTGCGCGCACTGGGCAACGACATGCAGGGCTTGCCCTTTACGCTGCTCATCGACAAGAAGGGCGAACTCCTCGCCCGGCATTTGGGCAGTATGGAAACGAAGGAACTGGAAGCTCTGCTGAAAACCGCAACGGCGCGGCCCCGCAAGGCGGCTGGCGGGAAACACTGACAACGACGAAGGGGCAGAACATGGCATCAGCCGACGAAACCACCACTGACAAACGCTACTGGCACATTCGTCTGCATAAAAATTTGACACTGACGTTAGTCGGTCTGTTCCTTTTGGCAGCCTTGGCGAAAGTCGCTCTTGATTCGCGTGAGATGTACGAGCGTAGAGCACGCGCATCAGGGACTCTGGTAGCAGCGATCGAAGCGCGAAAAACCATCAGCCAGCAACTCGAAGCCAACCCACACGCAAGCATAGCCGCCAGTACCGCCGACCTGATTTCTGACAGTCCCTTCATCGCTTACAAAACCGTTGCCCACGATGGCACCATCGTGGCTTTCAGCCAACGAACGGGTACCCTGATCGTGTTTCACCCTCTGGTTGGCGCGGACGGAAAAGTCGACTGGACATGCTGGGGCGCCTCGGCTTATGGAGACGATGCGCTTCCGCCTACCTGCCGCATCCTCCCGCCCGAACAATAAGCAAATTCCTCCCCCCGAAAAATCTTACGCCTGAGCAAACTGGACAAAATGCAGCGAATTGCGGCAAACTTGCAGCCATGAAGAAGCAAAAAACATCATCCACACCTTCCGCGCGGCCTCGTGTTCTGGTATTGCACGGCCCCAATCTCAACCTTTTGGGCGTCCGTGAGCCGCAACATTACGGTTCGGTGACACTGGCGGACATCAATCTCGCACTGGCCCGCCGCGCCGAACTGGCGGAAGTTGATCTGGAAAGTTTCCAGAGCAACCACGAAGGCGCGCTGATCGAGCGCATTCATGCCGCCAAAATACAGGAAGTGCGCTACATCATCATCAATCCTGCCGCCTGGACGCACACCAGCGTGGCGGTTCGGGATGCGCTTGCGGCGGTCGCCATACCCTTCATCGAAGTGCATCTTTCCAATGTGCACGCCCGGGAAGCCTTCCGGCAGCATTCGTATTTCTCCGATCTGGCTGTGGGCGTCATCAGCGGTCTGGGGCATCAGGGCTATCTGCTCGCGCTCGAATACCTTCTCAACAAACTCAATACGGATTGAGCGTCGGTGCGCCACAAGCGCGCTGACCCCGCTGTATACGGACTCTAAAGGAGAGACCTCGTGGACTTACGTAAACTCAAAAAACTGATCGATCTGGTGCAGGAATCTGGCATTTCCGAGCTGGAAGTCACCGAAGGCGAAGAAAAAGTGCGTATCGCCAAATTTACGCCGACGGGCGCCGCGCCCGTGCACTATCCGCTACCCGTCGGCGCGCCCGCGACCTCACCGACGGGCGGCGCCGTATCCGCCGTCAATCTCGACGACGAAGACGAACTGCCGGAAGGGCACGAGGTCAAATCGCCGATGGTCGGCACGTTCTACCGTTCGCCCTCGCCGGGCGCCAATGCCTTCGTGGAAGTCGGCCAGACCGTCAAGGAGGGTGAAACGCTTTGCATCATCGAGGCCATGAAACTCCTGAATGAAATCGAAGCCGACGTCTCTGGCGTCATCAAGCGCATTCTGGTGGAAAACGGTCAGCCGGTGGAATTCGGTGAACCCCTGTTCATCATCGGCTGACCGGTAATGACCATGTTCGAAAAAATCCTTATCGCCAATCGCGGAGAAATTGCGCTCCGGGTACAACGCGCCTGTCGGGAAATGGGCATCAAGACCGTCGTCGTGCATTCGGAAGCCGACCGCGAAGCCAAGTATGTCAAGCTCGCCGATGAATCCGTCTGCATCGGCCCCGCACCTTCGGCGCAAAGCTATCTCAACGTCCCGGCCATCATTTCGGCGGCGGAAGTCACCGACGCCCAGGCCATTCACCCCGGCTACGGCTTTCTGTCCGAGAACGCCGATTTCGCCGAGCGGGTGGAATCTTCCGGTTTTGTCTTCATCGGCCCCAAGGCGGAAACCATCCGTCTGATGGGGGACAAGGTTTCCGCCAAGGACGCCATGAAAGCCGCTGGCGTGCCCTGCGTACCCGGCTCCGACGGCGCGCTGGGCGACGACGCCAAGGAAATCAGTCGCATCGCCAAAAGCATCGGCTACCCTGTCATCATCAAGGCTTCCGGTGGCGGCGGCGGGCGTGGAATGCGGGTTGTGCACACGGAGGCCGCGCTGTTGAACGCTGTCACCATGACCCAGACCGAAGCGCAGACAGCGTTCGGCAACCCCACGGTGTACATGGAAAAATATCTGGAAAATCCGCGTCATGTGGAAATCCAGATTCTTGCCGATCAGTATGGCAACGCGGTCTATCTGGGTGAGCGCGACTGTTCCATGCAACGCCGCCACCAGAAAATCATCGAGGAAGCGCCCGCCCCCCTGATTCCAGCCCGACAAATTGCCCGCATCGGCGAACGTTGCGCCGACGCCTGCCGAAAAATCGGCTATCGGGGCGCGGGCACTTTTGAATTCCTCTACGAACGCGGCGAATTCTGTTTCATCGAAATGAACACCCGCGTCCAGGTCGAACACCCGGTCACGGAATTGATTACCGGCATCGACATCGTGCAAGCACAGATTCGCATCGCCGCAGGTGAAAAACTGGGCTTCAGGCAACGCGACGTCAATTTTCGCGGTCATGCCATCGAATGCCGCATTAACGCCGAAGATCCCTACACGTTCACTCCATTTCCCGGCAAAATCAGCGTTTATCACCCACCCGGCGGCCCCGGCATCCGGGTCGATTCGCACATCTACCAAGGCTATACCGTACCCTCGCATTATGACTCCATGGTCGCCAAGGTCATTGCCTATGGCGACACGCGAGATCAGGCCATACGCCGGATGCGCATCGCGTTGTCCGAAATGGGCGTGGAAGGCATCAAGACCAATATCCCCCTGCATCAGGAATTGATGCTGGACGCCCATTTCATCAAGGGTGGTTCCAGCATTCACTATCTGGAGCAAAAACTGGTCGCCCAGGGCAAGGTCAGGAAGTAAGCGCATGGCCTGGATCAGCGCCTCTTTTCTCGCCGACGCCGATCTGGCCGAGTCGCTCGCCGATGTCCTGCTGACGACCGGCGCGCTGTCAGCCAGCATCGAAGACGCGGACGCGGGCACGCCGCAGGAAAAGCCGCAATTCGCCGAACCCGGCGAGGAAGCCGCTGCCGTCTGGGAACGCTCGCGCGTCATCGCCCTGTTCGCGGAAGACGCTTCGATTGACCGGATCATGAAAGAAGCGACCGCCACGCTCGGCCTTGCCGCCGTGCCCGATTTCGCCCTGGGTCGGGTGGAAGAAGAAAACTGGGTGGCGCTCACCCAGTCCCAGTTTGATCCCATCCGCATTTCCGCTCGCCTGTGGATTGTCCCGTCCTGGCGTGCGGCGCCCGATCCGGCGGCCATCAATCTGCTGCTCGACCCCGGCATGGCCTTCGGCACCGGCTCGCATCCCACCACCCGGCTCTGTCTGGAATGGCTGGAACGCGCGCAGCCCGACGGAAAAACGCTGCTCGATTATGGCTGCGGTTCCGGCATTCTGGCCATCGCCGCCGCGAAGTTGGGCGCGACGAGGGTCGACGGCGTGGACATTGACCCGCAGGCCGTTTCCGCCGCCCGCGCCAACGCTGAAAAAAATGGCGTCGCCGCCCGGTTCGATGTTTCCAACACCGCGTTGGACAACGAATACGATCTGGTCATCGCCAACATTCTCGCCAATCCCCTGCGCGTGCTCGCCCCGGCGCTTTGCGGACAGGTTCGTCCCGGCGGCAGCCTGGTGCTTTCCGGCATTCTGGAAACGCAGGCGGCGGAAATCATCGACATCTACGCCCCCTGGATTCCGCTTGCCGTCGCGGACACTCAGGAGGGATGGGTGTGTCTTGCAGGCGTCCGAACATGACCCAAACCCGCTGCCCCTCTTGCCAGACGGCTTTCCGCGTCACGCCCGAACAACTGCTGGCGCGTGGCGGCAAGGTCCGTTGCGGCGCTTGCCAACAGATCTTCAACGCCGGGGACTACCTGCTGGACGCAGAAAATCCGGAAACAAAAAATCTGCATTTCCCGCGTATTCAGCCGGAAATGACCCCGAAGAGCACGCCCCTGACGCCGCCCCAAACGCCGCCCCCCCTTTCCGAAGCGCAATTAACCTCCTTTGACGACCCGGACACCACCCGCGCGCCCGAACCCATCATTGATCCTGTCGTCGATCCCATTGACGCTGCCCTGGCGCAACAGGATGACGAAGACGCCGTGTTCAGATCGGAGATATCCAGTCTCTCGCCGCAAGAAATCCGACAGCTCGGGCGGGAAGCCGGACTGGTCGCGCCACGCGACCTGACGGAAGTCCCCGGCTTTTCCAAATGGTCTGACGGCATCGCGGGCACGCCCGCCAGAACCTACGCCCTGTGGCCTTTCGTGTTGGCGAGCGTCATCCTCGCGCTGCTGCTCGCCGCCCAGCTCCTCTATCACTACCGGGGTGAACTGGCGCGTGGAAAACCCGGCGTCCAAGCTGCTTTTTCCGCGTTCGGAATCGAAATCCCGCTGCCGCGCGAAGCCGAACGCATCAGTATCGACGCTTCTGAACTGCGACCCGTTACGGAAGGCGACAGCGATGATCCGGCAGCGCACAGCGGACGCCTGCAACTCACCACCACCCTGAAAAATCAGGCCAGCTACCCGCAGGAATGGCCGCATCTGGAAATCGCCCTGACCGACATCTACGACACCGTCCTGACGCGCAAGGTGTTCAAACCCGACGAATACCTGCCTGCCGACGCGCCATCCGCTTTCGCTCCCGGTGAAACGCTGGTAACGCTGGCGTTGAGCGTGGGCGAACTGCAACCCAGTGGTTATCGCCTGAATCTTCTTTATCCCTGACCGAGCAAAGCAAAATTTTATGGAAGCTCACGCCCTCATCTGCGGCTCTCTTGCCTACGACAACATCATGGTTTTCGCAGATCGGTTCAAGAACCACATCCTGCCCGATCAGATTCATATTCTCAACGTCTCCTTTCTGGTGCCCCAGATGCGCCGCGAATTCGGCGGTTGCGCGGGCAACATCGCCTACAACCTGAAACTGCTGGGTGGACATCCGCTCATCATGGCAACCGTCGGCGACGATTGCGCTTCCTACCTCGACCGCCTGAAAAATCTGGACCTCGCCGCAATCCATGTGCGCCAGATTCCCGACAGTTTCACGGCGCAGGCGTTCATCACCACCGACCTCGACGACAATCAGATCACCGCCTTCCATCCCGGCGCGATGAATTTCTCGCACCTGAACCGGATTAGTGAGGCAAAAAACGTGAAACTGGGCATCGTCGCCCCGGATGGACGCGATGGCATGTTGCAGCACGCGCGCGATTTTGCCGCCGCCGGCATTCCTTTCATCTTCGACCCCGGTCAGGGTTTGCCGATGTTTGGCGGCGATGATCTGCTGCATTTTCTCAACATCGCCGACTACGCCTGTTTCAACGACTACGAAGCCAGACTTGCCTGCGAGCGCACCGGGTGCAGCATTGAACATCTTGCCCGACAGGTTTCGGCGCTGATCGTCACCAGAGGCGGCGAAGGCTCCGACATTTACGTGCACGGCGAACGCCTGGAAATTCCCTGTGCCCGCGCCGAAGCCGTCATCGACCCCACCGGTTGCGGCGACGCTTATCGCGCCGGATTGCTCTACGGCATCATGAACAATCTGAACTGGCGCACGACAGGCCGTCTTGCCGCCCTGATGGGCGCGTTGAAAATCGCCAGCAAAGGCCCGCAAAATCACGTCATCAGCCGCGAGGCCATCGGCGCGCGCTATCAAAAGGAATTTGGCGAACGGCTCTGGTAGGTCAGGAATCAGACATCAGGAAACCGGATCATGTATGCTTTCAGGGACTTTTGCTTTCCTACTTTGCCATGAGGTTTCGTCGCTTCTCCTGCCCCGCTTTGCTCGCTGTCCTGTGTGCAGCCTGCGCCCTGCCGATCGCGGCGCAGGAGAGCCGTGTCTGGTGCGATGCGCTCGGCAGGCGACTGCGTAGCGTCAATGCCGCAAGCTGCCGCAAGCTGCCGTTCGCGCCCGGTCAGATTCGCTCGGTCGAAGGTCGCCCGCTGATGTTGCGCGATGTTCCACCGGTCAAGACAAACACCAATACGGCCCCCATGAAAATCAGGGCGGGCGCGTCCGGGCAGCGGGCGGCGCGCATTTTTCT
The DNA here is from genome assembly GCA_031273565.1 of Zoogloeaceae bacterium. GTDB lineage: Bacteria > Pseudomonadota > Gammaproteobacteria > Burkholderiales > Rhodocyclaceae > Azovibrio. Next base: position 12,801 of record JAISRR010000093.1, read on the forward strand.
CATCGGTGGCATTCATGGCGACGAACTCACTTCCGTTTCCATCGTTTTTCGCTGGATGGAATGGCTCGCCGAAGCCAATGCCCGCCGCTACCACTGGCGCATCGCGCCCCTTGCCAACCCGGATGGCCTGCTCGCCCAGCCCGCGCGCCGCACCAACGGTCACGGCGTCGACCTGAACCGCAATTTTTCCACGCCGGACTGGTCGCGCGACGCGCTGGCCTACTGGCAAAAACGCACCGGCAAAGACCCCCGCCGTTACCCCGGCAAAGCCGCGACATCGGAACCGGAAACCCAATGGCTGGAAACGGAAATCGCCAACTTCAAACCGGATGTCATTGTTTCCATCCACGCCCCCTACGGCGTCCTCGATTATGACGGCCCGTTGCAAAAACCACGTCGCTTCGGTCGCCTGAACCTGAACCAACTGGGCGTTTATCCCGGCTCGCTGGGTAATTTTGGCGGCGTATACAAAAACATTCCCGTCATCACCATCGAACTCCCCCACGCCACCGCCATGCCAACGCCAACCGAACAACGCCAGATCTGGGACGACATGCTGGCGTGGATCAATAAGAATATTGCGCCATAACGGTCAAATGGCGGGTTGCGCCACGCTACCCAGGTTTGTATCGACTGAATGATGCCGCAATGTCAGCCTCAGGCTACAATGCAATCCCTTCATCCACCGACGCCAGACCATGCGCAAACCCGTCCTTTCACCCCGTAACGACCTGGTGTTCAAGCTGCTTTTTGGCGACGCAAAGGACACTTCGATACTGACGGCATTTCTAAAATCCACGCTTGACCTGCCGGCGGAGGATTATCAGGAAGTGATGATTGTTGATCCGCACCTGAAGGGTGAAGCGCCGGATGACAAACAGGGGATTCTGGATGTGAAGGTAAAGACGCCGACCGGCAAGCTCATCGACATTGAAATCCAGATTGTCGAACACCCGCAGATGCGGGAGCGGGTGGTGTTCTACCTTGCCCGGATGGTGACGGAACAGATAGGCCGGGGGGAAGATTACCGGGAGATCAAGCGGAGCATCAACATTCTGATAACAGACTATGTGCAGATTCCTGAAAATCAGGACTATCATAATTGTTACCGGCTCTACGACCATAAGACCGGCTCGGAATTTACCGACCTGCTGGAAGTCAACACGCTGGAACTGCCAAAGCTGCCGAAAGAAGAGGATGGCACGGCGTTATGGGACTGGCTGGAATTTTTGAAGGCGAACCAGGAGGAAGAACTGATGAGAATTGCGGAAAAAGACCCGGAATTGAAAAAGGCGGTTTCACGCCTGGTAGCGCTCTCGGAAGACGAACAAACCCGCCTGCTGGCAGAATCCCGCGAAAAACTGCAACGGGACATCAGCGCGCGGGAACACGCGGCAGAGGAGAAGGGACGGGAAGAAGGACGGGAAGAAGGACGGGAAGAAACGCAGCTTGTGATCGCCCGTAAGGCGTTGTCGGAAGGTTTGTCGGTGGAGATGGTGATGATGATCACGGGGCTTTCCCAGTCTGAAATCATGCGGCTTCAGATGGAAGGGCGAAACAGGCACTGAGATGCTTGCCGCACAATATCCGTCCTCTGAACTGCTGTTTGTTGGGCGCATCATGGGACTGGCTGGAATTTTTGAAGGCGAACCAGGAGGAAGAACTGATGAGAATTGCGGAAAAAGACCCGGAACTGAAAAAGGCTGTCTCACGCCTGGTGGCGCTCTCGGAAGACGAACAAACCCGGCTGCTCGCCGAATCCCGCGAGAAACTGCAACGGGACATCAGCGCAAGGGAACACGCGGCGGAGGAGAAGGGACGGGAAGAAGCGCAGCTTGCCATAGCGCAAAGGCTGTTCGGTCTTGGCTTGTCCGTGGATGATATTGTCAACGCCACTGGACTTTCCCCGGAAGCCATCCGGCTTCTTCACTGATCTGAAGCACCGGGATATACGTTAATGGAGCACATTGACGCAACAGTCCCCTCAGCGTGCGGGCCGACGCTGATGTCAGGGGACACAGATGACAGAGGACTGACCATCAGGTCCGGGAATCAGGGATCAGAGGCGGAATGGATCACCTTTGCCGAAAACAACCTCGCCGCCGTCAGTGTGGACATAGCCTGTTTTGCGGCGGGCACTCAAGTGCACACCGACCAGGGGCTGACCCCCATTGAAAAAATCCGCGTCGGCATGAATGTGCTCTCGCAACCGGAAAACGGCGGCGAGCGGGACTATCGTCCGGTCATCAACACCGTTGCGCACCTTGACCAGCAGGTCTACGCCGTACAGGTCAAGGTCGAAGGCGCAACCACGCTGACCACCCTGATTGCCACCGGTAATCACCCCTTCTGGGTAGAAGCGCCTCTGGTCGATGAAAAACACTGGATGGCGGCGGAATGCCTGCAAGCGGGGTTTGTGCTGCAACTTGCCGACGGGCGCAAGGCCGTTGTGCATGTGGCGGGTCTGTATTGATTGCCAAAATGATTTATACCAACTCAATGGCATTATGGCTACGCCTGCCGGTTTTTTAATCCACTGCGCCCGAATCGTAAATTATCCGACCCCAATAGTACATTTGTCCGGGCAATATCACCGGGGGTAACGGATTTTGCGGGGGGTTTGCGTGAATGGCCTCTTTGTAGGCGTCTATTGCAAGTTGCGTGCAGTAAAATCGGTCGGGCGCGTTCAGACCAACCAGGCCGGTGTAGTTATAGCCCAGCCCAAGCCAGGCTCTGGCGCTTTTTACGGCAGCGGGTCGCGTTGTTTCATTTGCCCAGATGGGCGTGATGATGATCACCCGATGCGATTTCGCCAGAAAGTCTTCCAGACGAGTCGTGTGAACCCCGGTTCCGTCAGACTCTATGACTTCGTTTGTCTCCGCGTCATAAAGGGCGGCGTGGGAGAGTGGCATATTGGTCAGGGTCGCCACAAGGTTGTCCGTTTTGTGAATACCCCTTACGACAAGCCAGTCGCCATGTGTGAGCAGCGCTTTTACCGTTGCCTGTGCGCCAATAGACGTTTGATTCGTATCTACGGCGACTTTTACCGCGCAGCCCGAAAATACCGCAGCCAGGGCAATTACCGCTGCAAATCTGGTTAGCGTCACATGGGACGATAACATGGCCCGCGCAGGGTGAATGTGCGTCGCATTATCCACAATTTTCCTCATTACGATGGCAGCAGTTCCAGCTTCAATCCGCCAGCGTCCGACGCCGTGGCGGCTGCGCTCCCGGCGGCGTCTGCGGACATCTCGGCCAGTTTCTGGTTGGCGGTGCGCAGGCGGTCGAGCACGCAGGCGGTCAGGGCATTACGCATGCGTTCCTGCAATTCCTCCGACGCCAGCGCCAGTGCCGGGCCGCTGATTTCCAGAAAACGGCAGGGTTCCAGCGTGACCACCGTCGTCTGTCGCTGGTCGTTTGATGGATGCAGATAGGCCATCTCTCCGATGACTTCGCCTTCGCCCAGCCGACAAAGCACCTTGCCGCCCAGAGAGACTTCCACCTGCCCCGACACCAGAATGCCGAACCGCTTGTCTTTCTGCCCTTCCTTCATCAGGGTGACATGCGCGCCCACTTCCCGCCACACCGCCGAACGCAGGATTTCCCACAATTCCACATTTTCGAATTCAAGGAAAAATTCCATTTTTCTCAAAGATTCGAAATGGCGGTTGTCCTGCGCCACGTATTCATCGTTGTCGCCCATGATCTTGTAACGCACCGTGGATAAATCCTTGGCGAATTCCGCGCCGTTGCTGTAGCGGCTGTAGAGGTCTTTTTCCAGCGCCTTTTTGAGAATGCCGTCGAGCTTGACCGGCACGCCGGGGTTCAGGCGCGAGGGGACGGGCGGATCCATGTTCATGATCTTGTAGATCAGGGTTCCCTGACTCTTCGCCCGGAAAGGCAGACGCCCGGTGAGCATCTGGAACAACACCACGCCGAGCGAATAAAGGTCGGTCTTCTGGTTCAGGGGATACGCCTTGATCTGCTCCGGCGACATGTAGGCGGGCGAACCTACGCCCATCACGAAGGTGGAATCCCGATCCATGTTCTTGTTGATGTTGATCGCCAGCCCGAAGTCGGCAATCTTGGGGTTGTCATCCTTGTCGATCAGAATATTGGCCGGTTTGATGTCGCGGTGGATAACGCCCTGACGATAGGCATGATCAAGCGCCATGCAACACTTGAAGATAATGCCGATCACGCGGTGCAGGGGCCGGAGATGGTCGATGCGGCAAAAATCTTCCAGCGAAACGCCTTCCACGTACTCCATGACAAGGTAGGCCCAGTCCTCTTCCACCACGGCATCGTAGACCCGCACGATATTGGGATGCACCAGACGTTCGGCAATCGCGCGCTCGGTATGGAAAAGTTTTTGCATGCGTCGGGAAACGACCGCATTTTCCTGATCGAAGCGCACCAGCTTCACCGCCACCCGCCGGTCGACATCAGGGTCCTGGCAAAGATAGACCACAGCGGTCGCGCCTTTGCCCAGTTCCTTGATGATGCGATATTTACCGATATTTTCCATGTTGATTCTGTCTGCAAGTACATTAGGATAGTACAGAATTTTATCCCGGACTTGAAAAAACTTTTTTCGTCCCCATAACCGGAAAATCGTTTATGGAGACCCCAGCATGACCGAAGAAACCTCGAATCCGCCCGAAAATCCCGCCGCAGACCAGCCCGTTCCGGCCTCCGCCACCCCGGAAGTCGTCGCCGATTCTGCGCCCGCTACGCCCGACCTGGAAGCGCAACTGGCCGAGCGCGAACAGAAACTCGCCGAATTGCAGGACAACTTTTTACGCGCCAAGGCCGAAACGGAAAACGTGCGCCGCCGCGCTCAGGAAGACATCAGCAAGGCGCACAAATTCGGCATCGAGAAATTCGCGGGCGAACTACTCGCCGTGAAAGACAGTCTGGAAGCGGCTTTATCCAGCGACAAACAAACGGCGGAAGACCTGCGCGGCGGCGTCGAACTCACCCTGAAACAATTGAACGCCGCCTTTGAAAAATCGGCCTTGAAGGAAATCAACCCGGTGGGCGAAAAATTCGATCCGCACCTGCATCAGGCCATCCAGATGGTGCCCTCCGACCTGCCCGCCAACATGGTGGCGCAGGTGTTGCAAAAAGGCTACCTGATCGCCGAGCGCGTGCTGCGTCCGGCAATGGTGATGGTTTCTTCAGGCACGGACGCTTGAAATCTTCCGCTTCATCCCTATCTGCACACCAGACATTTGATCAACCTCACGCGCCGCGCTCCCTTCTTTTGGCGGCCTCTATTTTTAAAAGGATTTGAACATGGGAAAAATCATCGGCATCGACCTGGGCACCACCAATAGCTGCGTCTCCGTGATGGAAAGCGGCAACGCCAAGGTCATCGAAAATTCGGAAGGCGCGCGCACCACGCCCTCCATCGTCGGTTACGCCGAAGAGGGCGAAATTCTCTGCGGCGCGTCGGCCAAGCGGCAGGCCGTCACCAACCCCAAGAACACCCTCTACGCGGTCAAACGCCTGATTGGTCGCCGCTTCGAAGAAAAAGAAGTGCAAAAGGACATCGCGCTCATGCCCTACAAAATCGTCAAGGCCGACAACGGCGACGCCTGGGTGGAAGTGCGCGACAAGAAAATCGCTCCACCGCAGGTTTCCGCCGAAGTGCTGCGCAAGATGAAAAAAACCGCCGAAGACTATCTGGGCGAAGAAGTCAGCGAGGCCGTCATCACCGTGCCCGCCTATTTCAACGACAGCCAGCGTCAGGCCACCAAGGATGCCGGTCGCATCGCCGGGCTGGAAGTCAAGCGCATCATCAACGAACCCACCGCCGCCGCGCTTGCCTTCGGCATGGACAAGGCTGCGGGCAAGGACAAGAAAATCGCCGTCTATGACCTGGGCGGCGGCACCTTTGACATTTCCATCATCGAAATCGCCAATGTCGAGGGTGAAAAGCAGTTTGAAGTGCTGTCCACCAACGGCGACACCTTCCTGGGCGGCGAAGACTTCGACCAACGCCTGATTGACTACATCATCGAGGAATTCAGGAAGGAATCCGGCGTCGATCTGAAAAAAGACGTGCTCGCCCTGCAACGCCTGAAGGAAGCCGCCGAAAAAGCCAAGATTGAGCTTTCTTCCAGCCAGCAGACCGAAGTGAACCTGCCCTATATCACGGCCGACCAGTCCGGCCCCAAGCATCTGACGCTGAAAATCACCCGCGCCAAGTTTGAGGCCCTGGTCGATGAACTCATTGCCCGCACCATCGCGCCCTGCCAGACGGCGCTGAAAGATGCCGGTTGCAAGGTCGGCGACATCGACGACGTGATTCTGGTCGGCGGCATGAGCCGCATGCCCAAGGTGCAGGAACAGGTCAAATCCTTCTTCGGCAGGGAGCCGCGCAAGGACGTGAACCCCGATGAAGCCGTAGCCGTCGGCGCCGCGATTCAGGGCGGCGTGTTGCAGGGCGAAGTGAAAGACGTGCTGCTGCTGGACGTGACCCCTCTGTCGCTGGGCATCGAGACCATGGGGCACATCATGACCAAGCTGATCCAGAAAAACACCACCATCCCCACCAAGGCGAGCCAGGTGTTTTCCACCGCCGACGACAACCAGTCCGCCGTGACCATCCACGTCCTGCAAGGCGAACGCGAAGTGACCAGCGGCAACAAGAGTCTGGGACAGTTCAACCTCGAAGGCATTCCGCCCGCCCCGCGCGGCGTGCCGCAAATCGAGGTGACGTTCGACATCGACGCCAACGGCATCATGCACGTTTCCGCCAAGGACAAGGGCACCGGCAAGGAAAACAAGATCACCATCAAGGCCAACTCCGGCCTCTCCGAAGCGGAAATTCAGGCCATGGTGAAAGACGCCGAAGTGCACGCGGAAGATGACCGCAAGGCGCGTGAACTGGCCGATGTCAGGAACAGCGCCGATGGCATGGTGCACATGGTGAAAAAATCCCTGACCGAATACGGCGACAAACTCGATGCCGGCGAAAAGGAAAGCATCGAAGCCGCCATCAAGGCAGTCGAAGAGGCCATCCGTGACAACGACAAAGACGTGATCGCCGCCAGGACCGAGGCGCTCTCGCAGGCCGCGCAAAAACTGGGCGAAAAGATGTATGCTCAACAACAACCCGCAGGCGCGACGGAAGGCGCAGCGAACGCGGGCAGCTCCGGGGAAGCTCCGGCGAAAGATGAAGGCGACGTGGTTGATGCCGAATTCACCGAAGTCAAAGACAAGAAATAAACCTCTTGTCTGCTTATGTCGGAACAGGGATGTTTATTACATCCCTGTTATCCGTTTTCTCTGCCGAAAAACATCATGTATAAAAAACCATTCTTTTTGCTCTGTACGCTTCTAAGCCTTATGACGGCACCGGTTTTTGCCGACGACCAGATTGACCGCGCCACAACCGAAAATGATTGGGCCAGCCGCTGGCTTGATGTGCTTAAAAAAACCTACGGCGCTGAAGATCAGGTGTCCGACAGTACAGAAAAAGAAAATACCCTCGTAGAAGACCCACAAACACAAGCAGAAAACCGCAAGAGGTTCTACGAGTTCTGCAACAAAAACGGGATTGATGCATGGATTCCGGCAGATCAATGGTATGGCATTTACCCTTACTGGAAAGGCAAAACCGTTGGTCTCATCGTGCGTTTGAATCGCATGACAACACGGGATAGCGCCCTCATTCAACCGGCTGCCCCCCGCGTCACGCAGGACTTGCAACTTACGGGCGTCACGCCGGATGATTTTCCCGACGATCAACACAGCATCCTGCTGGTCGCCAAGGTTCATGACTCGCGAGAACCTCTACCCAATATTTATGACAGCCTCCTTTTTACTACCCTCTCCCGCATCGACAGCCGTGTTTGTGAACAGCGTGATTGCAGAGACTGGTTAATGGGAATCAGCGATCAGGAAATAAATTGGGGCAAACCCTTTTCTCCACGCTAACGCCATTGCACACCAGGAACGCCATACCATGAGCAAAAAAGATTTTTACGAAGTCCTCGGCGTCAACAGCGACGCCAGCGAAGACGAAATCAAAAAAGCCTACCGTAAGCTGGCCATGAAATACCACCCGGACAAAAATCCGGACAATCCGTCGGCGGAAGAGAAATTCAAGGAAGTCAAGGAAGCCTACGAGATTCTTTCTGACAGCCAGAAGCGCACGGCCTACGATCAATACGGTCATGCGGGCGTCGATCCGCAAGCCGGTTTTGGCGGTGATGGCAGGCAAGGGTTCGGCAATTTCGCCGATGCCTTCGGCGGCATTTTCGACGAAATTTTCGGCAATCGCGGTGGCGGCGGACACGGTGGCGGGCGTGGCAACGTCTATCGCGGCGCAGACCTGCGCTACAACCTCGAAATCACTCTGGAACAAGCCGCCAAGGGCACCGAGACCAAGATTCGCATCCCGACCATGGAGACTTGCAACACCTGTCACGGCTCCGGCGCAAAACCCGGTACGCAGCCCACCACCTGCCCGACCTGCGGCGGCAGCGGCCAGATTCGCCTGCAACAGGGCTTCTTCTCCATCCAGCAGACCTGCCACAAATGCCACGGCACCGGTCGCTTCATTCCTGACCCCTGCCCCGGTTGCCACGGCGCGGGACGCCTGAAGCAGCACAAGACCCTGGCCGTAAAAATTCCCGCCGGGGTGGATGAAGGCGATCGCATCCGGCTCACCGGCGAAGGCGAACACGGCGTAAACGGCGGCCCGTCGGGCGATCTCTACGTGCAGGTGCACCTGAAGCCACACCCGATGTTCGCCCGCGACCACAACGACCTGCACTGCGAAATGCCGATTTCTTTCACCGCCGCCGCTCTGGGCGGGGAAATCGAGATTCCCACTCTGGACGGCGCGGCGAATCTCAAAATCCCCCCCGAAACCCAGACAGGCCGCATCTTCCGTCTGCGTGGCAAGGGCATCAAGGGCGTGCGCAGCCACACCCACGGCGACCTGCTCTGCCATGTCGTCGTGGAAACGCCTGTGCATCTGACCGAGCGGCAAAAAGAACTGTTTCAGGAACTGGAAGAAATTTCCAAAGGCCACGACGGACGCCACAACCCGAAAGCAAAATCGTGGATGGACAAGGTGAAAGACTTTTTCGCGGGCTGATTTTCAGGATCCAATTCCTCCAGCAGGCTCCCCAACTCTATCTTCATCCCCTTCGTCCCATTCCGGACTTTTCAGGTTTTTCAGCCTTCCTGCTCTGGTTTCGGAACATCCTCCGGCGCGGAGGTGGCGTCATTCGGGGTGTCTTCCGTCCGCGCTTCTACCCATTCCCAATGTCCCGGCCCTTGATGCGAGTATTCCTCTTTTCTGCCGCTCAGCCAGTTCATGAGACCCGTTGCCGGTTTGGAAAGGTTGGCGGCGGGCATGACTTGTCCGGCGTGGAAAAGTAGCGTTTCGCCATCTTCGGCGCACCGCCAGTGTCCCGTCTGCGGGCATTTCTCGCCACTGGCGACCCGGCGCGGAAAATCTTCATCCACAG
>JAISRR010000138.1 GCA_031273565.1 Zoogloeaceae bacterium
TTCACGCTCAAGATTTCCTGCCCGGCGACCACGGGCATTGTCGCGGCGGTGACGTCTTTTCTTGCCGGGCGGCAGTGCTACATCAGCGAGATGGCGCAATTCGACGATGAGGGCAGCGAACGGTTTTTCATGCGCGCGGTGTTTCATTTTACGCATGGGGAAGCGGTGGATGTCGAAACCTTTCGGGGCGAATTCGTCGAGGTGGCGGAACGTTTTCGGATGAACTGGGAACTTTACAGCGCCCGGCAGCCGATGCGCGTGCTGATTATGGTGAGCAAGTATGACCACTGTTTTGCCGATCTGTTGTACCGCTTCCACAAGGGCGAGCTGGAGATGACGATTGCCGCCGTGGTCTCCAATCACCTGGATTTGCGTCCGATGGCCGAGCGCGAGGGCATCCGCTTTATCTACCTGCCCGTGACGAAAGACAACAAGGCGGCGCAGGAGCAGGAACTGTTGCGGATTGTCGGGGAGACCCGAACCGATCTCGTGATTCTGGCCCGCTACATGCAGATTCTTTCCGACGATCTGTGCCGCGAGCTTTCGGGGCGCGCCATCAATATCCATCATTCCTTCCTGCCCGGCTTCAAGGGCGCGAAACCCTATCATCAGGCGCATGACCGGGGCGTGAAGCTGATCGGGGCGACGGCGCATTATGTGACCTCCGATCTGGACGAAGGGCCGATCATTGAGCAGGAAGTGCAGCGCGTCGATCACGCCTATTCGCCGGACGATCTCGTGGCCGTCGGGCGCGATACCGAGACGGTGGCGCTTTCCAAGGCGGTCAAGTATCACTTGCAGCACCGCGTTTTTTTGAATGACGACAAAACGGTGGTGTTCAAATGAGCGCCCATATCATTGACGGCAAGGCGATTGCGCAAAAAGTGCTGGATGAAGTCAGGACGGCGGCAGCCGCGCTTGCCGCGCGGGGAATCACGCCGGGGCTGGCCGTGGTGCTGGTGGGCGAAGACCCGGCAAGCCAGGTGTATGTCAGAAACAAGGTGCTGCGCGCGGGCGAAGTGGGCATCCGTTCCCTTGAGCGCCGCCTGCCCGCCGACGCCAGCGAAGCGGAAGTACTGGCCCTGATTGAAGCCCTGAACCGGGATAAAACGGTCAACGGCATTCTCGTGCAGCTTCCCTTGCCCGCGCAGATCGACGAAAACAAGGTGATTCAGGCCATCCGCCCGGAAAAGGACGTGGATGGTTTTCATGTGGCGAACGTTGGCGCGTTGCAACAGGGCCTGCCCGCGCTGACCGCCTGCACGCCTCTGGGGTGTCTGCGCCTGTTGCGCGAAACCTGCGGCGATTTAAGCGGCAAACACGCCGTGGTCGTGGGGCGTTCCAATATCGTCGGCAAGCCGATGGCGGCCCTGCTGTTGCAGGCGCATTGCGCGGTCACGGTGGTGCATTCGCGCACGCCCGATGCCGCCGGATTATGCCGTCTGGCCGATATTGTCGTCGTTGCCGTTGGCCGCCCCCGCATGGTGGACGGAAGCTGGCTGAAACCCGGCGCGGTGGTGATCGACGTGGGCATCAATCGTATCGATGAAAACGGCAAAAGCCGTCTCGTGGGCGATGTGGATTTCGAGAGCGCGAAGGAAGTCGCCTCTGCCATCACGCCCGTGCCCGGCGGCGTCGGGCCGATGACCATCGCCTGCCTCATGCAGAATACCGTCAGCGCGACGCTGGCGCAAATCGCCGCGCCCGCGTCAGACAACCCTTCCGGCGGCAAACCGCAAACCGCATAACCCGCACCTGTTCAGGAGGCATCATGCCGTTTTCCCTTCTCCCCTCCGCGCTTTCATCCGACCCGCCGATCAAGCCCGATCTGCCGCCGCCTGCGGAACTGAAACCCGCTTATGATGTCGTTATCATCGGTGGCGGCGGACATGGCGTGGCGACCGCCTATTATCTGGCCAAATATCATGGCGTCACCCATGTCGCCATTCTGGAAAAAGGCTATCTGGGCGGCGGCAACACGGCCCGCAACACGGCGGTCATCCGTTCCAATTATCTGACGCCGGAAGGCGTGAAGTTCTATATCGAGTCGGTCAAGCTGTTTCGCAATCTCTCGAACGAGTTTGATTTCAACATCATGTATTCCGAGCGCGGGCAACTGACGCTCGCGCATACGGACGCCACAGTGCGGGCCTTTCGCCAGCGGGCCGAGGTGAATCGCCATTTCGGGGGACGCAGCGAAATGCTGGATCGTCAGCAGATACAGGAACTCGTGCCGACCCTGAACCGGGATACCGGCCATCTGCCGGTGCTGGCCGGGCTGTGGCATATCGACGGCGCGACGGCGCGGCACGACGCGGTGGCCTGGGGATACGCGCGGGGCGCGACCGGACGCGGCGTGGAACTGCACCAACTGACTTCGGCGGAAGATTTTGTCATCGAAAAAAATCGCGTCACCGCCGTCAGGACCAATCGCGGCACCATTCGTTGCGGCTGCGTGGTGCAGGCGGTGGCGGGTTCCAGCTCCATCCTGCTTGAAAAGGCGGGGATACGCGCGCCCATTCACACCTATCCGCTACAGGCGATGGTCACGCAACCCCTGAAGCCTTTTCTGACGCCGATGGTGAGTTCTTCGGCGCTGCATTGCTATGTGCAGCAGACCGGACGCGGCGAAGTGCTGATTGGCGGCGGCTCCGACCCGTATCCGCTCTATAACTCGCGCTCGACCCTGGATCTCAAGGAAGGCTTGCTGGCCCACGCCATCGAAATGTTCCCCTTTCTTGCCAACGCCAAACTGATGCGGCAGTGGGCGGGCATCACGGACATGACGCCGGATTACAGCCCGATCATGGGGTTGTCGCCCGTGGATAACTATTATCTGGACGCGGGCTGGGGAACCTACGGCTTCAAGGCGACGCCGATTTGCGGCAAGACGATGGCCGAGCTTGTCGCCAGCGGCGGCAAAACGCCGGAACTCATCAAACCTTTTGAACTGGAACGCTTTTCCCGCTTCCAGCAGATTAACGAAATGGGCGCGACAGCGGCCAGTCATTGACAGACAAGCGAGGCAAAGCGATGAAACTCATGACCTGTCCATTAAACGGCGCGCGCAATATCAGCGAATTCACCTATGGCGGCGAAGTGACCGCCATGCCCGACCCGGCGACCTGCACCGACGCCGAATGGGCCGATTATGTGTTCAACAAACGAAATCCCGCCGGCGTCACGCTGGAATGGTGGCTGCATAACGCTTCCGGTTACTGGTTCATCGCCGAGCGCCATACCGTGACCGACGAAATCCTGCGCACGTTTGATCCCGGAGAACTGTTCCGTCAGCGGGTCGAATTTCACGCCCCTGCCGCCAAGGAGAATCCCGCATGAATCCCGCTTCCCTTCCCCCGCGCCTGCCCGCGCCCTGGGGGCGTTTGATTGACCGCAATCACCCGGTTTCCTTCTCTTTTGAGGGAACCGACTATCAGGGATTCCAGGGCGATTCCATCGCCAGCGCCCTGATGGCGAATGGCCGCTGGCTCCTGTCGCGCTCGTTCAAGTATCACCGCCCGCGCGGCCCGCTGACGCTTGCCGGACAGGACGCCAACACGCTGGTGCAACTGCCTTCGGAAGCCAATGTGCTGGCCGATGCGCATCCCGTTACGCCGGGACTGGTCGTGACGGGGCAAAACTACAACGGTTCGCTCGACCATGACCGCGACGCCATTCTCGGGCATTTTTCGCGCTTCATGCCCGTCGGCTTTTACTACCGCGCCTTTTATAAACCTGGCGGCATCTGGAAATACTGGGAGCCGTTCATCCGCGCCAAGGCGGGATTGGGCAGGCTCGACCTGAATTTCAGGCCCGGCTATTACGACAAGGCGTATCTCTTCGCCGATGTCGCCGTGATCGGCTCCGGCCCGGCGGGCCTCTCGGCGGCGCTGGCGGCGGCGGAAAGCGGCGCGGAGGTGCTGCTGGTGGAACAGGAACCCGTTTTGGGCGGTTCGCTGAACTGGGCGCGGTTTGATATTGCGGGCCAACGCGCCCGCGAAATGGCGCAACAACTCATTGGCGCGGCAGAGCGGCATCCGCGCATCCGCATCCTGACGCAGGCGACCTGCAACGCCTGGTTTACCGACAATTACCTGCCCATCATCTGCGGCCAGCGCCTCTACAAGGCGCGCGTCAAACAGTGTGTGGTGGCCAGCGGCGCGTTCGAGCAGCCGGTTGTTTTTCGCAACAACGACTTGCCGGGGGTGCTTCTGGCGAGCGCGGCGCAGCGTTTGATGAAACTGTACGCCGTCGCGCCGGGAAAACGCGCGGTGGTGTTGACGGGCAATGACCAGGGCTATCTGGCCGCGCTGGATCTGGCCGACGCGGGCGTGGAAGTGGCCGCCGTGCTGGATTTGCGCGAAACGGGGGCGATGGCGGAGATCGTCCGGGCCGTAAAGCAAAAAGGCATTCCGGTTCATGCCGGACACACGGTATTTGAAGCCCTGCCTGACGCGGGCAAGACGCGCGTCGCGGGCGTTGATGTCCGTCGCGTGACCGGCAGGGGTCAGGTGGCGGCGGAAGGGGAATACATCGCCTGCGATACGCTTTTGATGTCGGCAGGTTACATGCCCGTCTACCAGTTGTTGTGCCAGGCCGAAGGCAA
>JAISRR010000211.1 GCA_031273565.1 Zoogloeaceae bacterium
GCAACGGACGCAGCACGATGGGCTGCTTCAGGCTGTCGATGTCGGTAAGACAGGCGAGGCCATTCTTGCCGTTGATGTTCATGGCATCGGAACCGCACACCCCTTCGCGGCAGGAGCGGCGATAGGCGAGGGTTTCGTCCCTGGCCTTCAGACGGGTCAGCGCGTCGAGCAACTTGTGCTCTGTGGAATCCACTTCCACGGAAATATCCTGCATGTAGGGACGCTCGTCCTTGTCGGGATCGTAGCGATAAATGCTGAATTGAACCGTGCGTTTCGTCATGCTGTTCTCCTTGTTTTCCTTTTATTAGTATGACCGGGTCTTCAGTGCGACCGTCTCGACCGTCAGGGGCGTAATGCGCACCGGCTTGTAACGGATCCGGTTGCCTTCGCGGTGCCAGAGGGTGTGCTTCAGCCATTCCTTGTCGTTGCGGCCATTGGGAAATTCCGGCGTATCCGGCGCGTCGTCGCGGACATGCGCGCCACGGGATTCCTTTCGCGCTTCGGCGGAAATCATGGTGGCCTTGGCGACCTCGATCATGTTCTCGGTCTCCAGCGCCTCGACCCGGGCGGTGTTCCAGACCAGCGACTTGTCCTTGATTTCCAGATTCCGCGCCAGTTGTTCCACTTCCAGTATCCGGGCCGCGCCTTTTTTCAGCAGGTCGCTGAAACGGAATACGCCCGCGTGATCCTGCATGGTGCGCGAAATGGCCTGACGCGCCTCGAAAACGCTGGTTCCGTCTTTCCGGTTGTTGATGGCCTCAAGGCGGGAACGCGAATAATCGGCGGCATCGGCGGGCAGATCACGATGCGCTTTGCCTGCCTTCAGGTCTTCCACGGCGGAATCGCCCGCCGATTTGCCAAACACCAGAAGGTCAAGAAGCGAATTGGTGCCCAGACGATTCGCGCCATGCACGGAAGCGCAGGCGCATTCGCCCGCCGCGTAAAAACCCGGCACCACGACATTGTCGCCATCGTCGTCCAGCGTCACGACGCGCCCGTCGTAGCTCGTGGGAATGCCGCCCATCTGGTAATGGCAGGTCGGCACCACGGGAATCGGTTCCTTGATCGGGTCTACGCCCGCGAACTGGATGGAAATTTCACGAATGCCCGGCAGCCGCTTCATGATGGTCGCCGGGTCAAGGTGGGTAATGTCCAGGAGCACGTAATCCTTGTTGGGGCCGCAGCCGCGCCCTTCCTTGATCTCGGTCGTCATGGCGCGGGAGACCACGTCGCGCGAGGCCAGATCCTTGGCGTTGGGCGCGTAACGCTCCATGAAACGTTCCTTGTCGCTGTTCCGCAAAATGCCGCCTTCGCCGCGCACGCCTTCGGTAATCAACACGCCCGCGCCGGCCACGCCCGTCGGGTGGAATTGCCAGAATTCCATGTCTTCCAGGGGAATGCCCGCGCGCGCCGTCATGCCCAGACCATCGCCGGTATTGATGAAGGCGTTGGTGGAAGAGGCGAAAATGCGCCCGGAACCACCGGTGGCGAAAATCACCGCGCGGGAATGAAAAATCACCACCTGCCCGGTTTCCATTTCCATGGCGGTGACGCCAATCACATGGCCTTCGCTGTCCCGGATCAGATCCAGCGCCATCCATTCGACGAAGAACTGGGTATTGGCCTTGACGTTCCGCTGATACATGGCGTGCAACATGGCGTGCCCGGTGCGGTCGGCGGCGGCGCAGGCGCGGCGCACGGGCTTTTCGCCGAAGTTGGACATGTGCCCGCCAAAGGGACGCTGATAGATTTTGCCGCTGTCGGTACGGTCAAACGGCATTCCGTAGTGCTCAAGATCGACCACCACTTCCACGGCTTTTCGGCACATGTATTCGATGGCGTCCTGATCGCCCAGCCAGTCGGAACCCTTGACGGTATCGTACATGTGCCAGCGCCAGTGGTCTTCCTCGGAATTGCCAAGCGAGGCGGCCACGCCGCCCTGCGCGGCGACGGTATGGGAACGGGTGGGGAAAACCTTGGAGAGCACGGCGGTTTTCAAGCCCGCTTCGGAAAGTTGAATGGCGGAACGCAGCCCCGCGCCGCCCGCGCCCACGATTACCGCGTCAAATTTGAGAATGGAAATGGTCATTTACAGTCTCCAGAGAATCGAGGCCACCCAGCCGGCGTAGCCCACCAGCGCCAGAATCGTCAGCACATGCAGCGAAAGACGAAGCCCCGTGCTGTTGATGTAATCCATCCACAGGTCGCGGACGCCGATCCAGGCGTGATAAAAAAGGCTGAGCGCAAACAGGAAGGTGGCGAACTTGATCGGGCCGCAGGCGAAAATGCCGCGCCAGGTTTCAAAGTCGGCGGGTTGCGCCGCCAGAATCACGGTTGCGATCAAAAGGGTATACCCCGCCATCACCACGGCGGTCGCCCGCTGGACAATCCAGTCCTTGAGGCCGTAATGCGCGCCGACCACAATGCGATTTACCATAGCAGCGTCCCCCAGAGCACAACGGTCAGAATCAGGCTGACCGCAAACACAATCCACGCGGACAGACGCGCCGCCGGAAGATCAATCCCGATATGGAGATCGAGCAGCAAAAAACGGATGCCCGCGCAAAAATGATGCAGGTACGCCCAGGTCAGCCCCGCCAGAATCAGCTTGACGAAGGGAGAGGCCGCCACCTCCCGGAAGGTTTCAAAACTGTCGGGCGAAGTCACGCTCGCCTGAAACAGCCACAGCAATGGCCCCAGCATGATAAAAAGGCCAACGCCGCTGGCGCGGTGAAGAATCGAGAGCCTGCCGGGAAGCGGCAACCGGATGCGGAAAACATCCAGATATTTCGGACGTTTTTTGATGTATGCTTCTGCCATGAAATGTCTCCTCCTCATGAGCATAATGTTTGAAAAAGACGCGGAAGACCGCAGGGGGGATAGCACGGAATGGAATTTTATTATACATCCAAAACCCTCCCTGAACGGTTGCCTCGCTGCGTCCGCGACTAGCTGAGTTCATTGAAATAATGGTAATGCTCGGTGTTGTAAAAGCCACGACGCCACTCCACGGGCCGGTCGCCATAGGTGTAGGTTATCCGCTCTACCAGCAACAGGGGCGCGCCTTCGGGCACCACCAGCAGGGCGGCCGCGTGCGCGTTGGCCGGGATGGCGCGAAGCCGCTCCTCGGCCCGGATCATGCGTACGCCAAACCAGCTTTCAAACACGCTGTAGAGCGAACGCTCTTCCTGCTGCAACCGTTCCAGAGTCAGGCTCCCGAAAATATCGCCGGGCAGGAAGATTTCATCCAGCACCACATGCTCGCCGTTCTCGCCCGCGAAATTCAGCGTGCGCTCCAGCGTCACCACCGCGTCGCCTGCCTGAAGCCGCAACGCTTGCGCCACCGCCTCCGTCGCCGCCACATGCCGACAGGACAACGGCACGCTCCGGGTCGGACGCACGCTGCCATCGTTGGAAGCCAGGCGCAAAAACCGGTAGAAGGCGCGCGGGTCGTTATGGGTGGCGACAAACGTCCCCTTTCCCTGACGGCGCACCAGCAGGTTTTCCGCCGCCATCTCGTCGATGGCTTTTCTGACCGTGCCCTGACTCACGCCAAAACGCGCCGCCAGATCCGCTTCGCTGGGAATCATCGCGCCCGGCCCCCATTCGCCCTCGCCCAAGGCGCGCAACATCAGCCCCTTGATCTGACGATACAGGGGACTGAAAGTCGGCGACGCCGCCGGGGGCTGACCAGCCTGCCGGAGCGTTGCGGACGAGGAATCAGGAGTAAGCGTATGTGACATCATCCGTAATTTCATCACAAAATTTCAGTGTCGTCCAATTATTGTTATCTTATATAAGATATTTAACTACACATTGACACCCTCCCGCCTAACTTTTACTATTGCCAAATTGCGCCGTTTGACCTGAACCATCGGGTCAGGCGCAGTCATGATTCCAGGGAATCATCCAGAACAACCCCACAATCCACTTATCAGAGGAGTCCATTCATGTCCCAGAAATCCCCCCTGCGCGTTGCCGTTACCGGCGCGGCCGGCCAGATCGCCTACAGCCTCCTGTTCAGAATCGCCTCCGGCGAAATGCTGGGCAAAGACCAACCCGTCATCCTGCAACTCCTTGACCTGCCGCAAGCCCAGAAAGCCGTGCAGGGCGTCATCATGGAACTGGACGACTGCGCCTTCCCCCTGCTGGCGGGCGTGGTCGCCACCGACAACCCCAATGTAGCGTTCAAGGACGCGGATGTCGCCCTGCTGGTCGGCGCGCGTCCCCGTGGCCCCGGCATGGAACG
The DNA here is from genome assembly GCA_031273565.1 of Zoogloeaceae bacterium. Taxonomy (GTDB): domain Bacteria; phylum Pseudomonadota; class Gammaproteobacteria; order Burkholderiales; family Rhodocyclaceae; genus Azovibrio. The sequence continues at coordinate 4,250 of JAISRR010000211.1, forward strand.
CGCCGACCTGCTGCAAGCCAATGGCGCGATTTTCACCGTGCAGGGCAAAGCCATTGCTGAAAACGCCAGAGAAACCGTCAAGGTGCTGGTCGTCGGCAATCCCTGCAACACCAACGCCTATATTGCCCGCGCCGCCGCGATCAAGGTCGGGCGCACGAACCCCGCGAATTACCACGCCATGCTGCGCCTCGACCATAACCGCGCGCTCACGCAACTCGCGCAAAAGTCCGGTCGCCCCGTCGCTTCCCTGAAACAGCTCGTCGTCTGGGGCAACCACTCCCCGTCCATGTACGCCGACTACCGTTTCGTCACCTCAAACGGCGATAACGTCAAAACCCTCATCAACGACGCGCCGTGGAACAACGATGTCTTTCTGCCCACCGTCGGCAAACGCGGCGCGGCCATCATCGACGCGCGCGGCCTCTCTTCCGCCGCCTCCGCCGCCAACGCCGCCATCGACCACATCCGCGACTGGACGCTGGGTTCCGACGACTGGGTCACACTGGGCATCCCCGCCCCCGCCGACAACGGCTACGGCATCCCCGAAGGACTGGTGTTCGGCCTGCCCTGCAAATGCGAAAACGGCGGCTTTTCGCTCATCAAGGGACTGGAAATCAACAATTATTCCAGAGGCAAGATCGACGCCACCCTGAAAGAACTGGAAGGCGAACGCGCGGCGGTGGCGGATTTGCTGAAGTAATTGGGGATTTTTTTGCTCCCCCCAACCCTTGTAGAAGCCATGTGCAGCAGCAAGGATGGGGGGAGCAGACAACGTGAAGCGAACAAAAACCACGTCGGTAGCGCAACACGCCAGCCGCTCTGCGTATCTTGAGCATCAGGGCGCTATTCAC
>JAISRR010000024.1 GCA_031273565.1 Zoogloeaceae bacterium
GAAACCCGGATCGTCTTTCAAGGAAGTGATCGCGGGAATCAGATTGGGCAGGTTCTCGCCGCTGGCGAGCATGATGTGCAGGGTGCGCAGGGTGGTCATGGCAGCCTCGTGACAAGGTACGGTTCGAGAGAAGCTGCGTATCGTTCCATTTCTTCCGCCGACAATTCCCGCCCCCGGTCGACGGCATCGAGCCTGAGCGAAAGATGCCGGTATTCCGCCCCACGCGCGCAGACTTCCGCCGCGATGTTGACCGGCAGCGAACCGATGACCGTGTCGCCGGAACGGATTCGTTCCATATCGAGATGCGGCGCATGGCAATCGAAGGGAATCCGGTTCCGCTCGATCCACGCCAGCGCGCCGGGGTGACGGGAAACGAAAAAGGTGGTCATGGCAATGCGTGATGTGTGATTGATCGATACGGCATGATAGTGCATGGCATGGCCCGATATTTGATGCCCACAGCACTCATCCTTTTGGCATTCTCATGGCTTGCGCTGCACGAATACCCAGCCAAATGGTTGCAGATTCTCCATCTGGCCTATATCGTCCGCCGCCAGCCAAAGCGTGGTCGCTGTTTCCGCCCAATCGGAATTCCCTTTACCCTTCATGATTTTGATGGTACGCGGTGCGTCGACGGTAATGCTTTCCGCCCCGGAATGTCGGCCAACGCGCAGCAAAAACCCTTGTCCAGAAGCGATGGCCTTGCCTTGTACACCGATCTCGCTCAGGCGCTTTTCCATACTTTCCACCCACGGCAGCGCGTATTTTTGTTTCTTGAGCACTTCGCGTTCGGCCTCGAAACGTTCCCGATAAAATTTGTTGCAGGCTTGGGCGATGGCGGCAAAATCCGGCTGAAAGTCGGGCGTCTTGCTCCCGCTGTCTGCTTTGCGTTCAATGGCGCAAGAAGCGGCAAAGCTATTGAGCAAATTACCCGGAAGACATTCCAGCAAGGTATTGATGTTGCCGCCCGCTTGAAACTGGTTGGGATTTTTTTTGCGATTGACCTGGAAGCAGATACGCGGACGGCGTACAAGCTCCTTGATGTTTCCTTCCTTGTCCTTCACCTTGATTTTGGGACGGAAGCTGGCATCTGATATTTTCAAGAGGCGCAAGGCGTCGGTAGCAAAAGAATTGGAGGAAGAACTGTTCAGTATATCTTCAGCCAATTGCCCATTCATCCTGCTGGCATCGCGTTTGATGTCACGCTCTTCCCGTCCTCGTGTGACAACAGTGTAATCTTTGCCCCGCAAACTTTCCAGCAAAGCCGTGCGTATCGCGCCCTTCAAACTCGAACCGGGCAAAATGGGCTGGCCGGAAAGTGAATTGAACGCCGTGCGGGCAATTTCCAGCTTGTTCAGTACGTTTTTTCCGCCCTGTTCGCGCTGCACGACACGCCCTATGCGGTTATCGTAGAAGGCTTGCGCAGCGGCATTCACATCAGCGCCATAGCGCCCGATTTGCACTGCCACAGCTTTGTGGCGGTAGAAAAAGCTCTGGATTTCACGCAAACCTTTATCGACGGCTTTGGCAAAATCTTCACGTTCTGAGGATGGCAACTGGCGCATCAGTGCAACCGGGTCGAATTCGTAGAGCCGTTGTCCGTCGATGATATAACCGGTCGGTTCGTAATCCTCGCCACAGCCCACGTGTACTGGGGAAAGCGTGGTAATGGAGAGATCGAACGTTTCGAGAAAATTCATGATGCGTTCCCCTCTGTCACATGAATACCCACAACAGGCGCGTATCCCTGGGCAATGGCTTCAGGGACACTCGTAGAAACGCCGGATAAACCCTGGCCGATGTAGCGGGTTGCATCCAGATTTTCCGGCCCGTTTTGTGGCGTAAAGACACTGCCGGTTCTGGCGAGCAGCAAGGGACGCTTGAAGGGATTGCCGGAGTGCACGGCGGCGTCGCCATGCCGGCCGAAGCGGGTGAGCGGCTGGTAAAAGCTCTTTGCCGCGTCCAGCCCCAAGCCTTGCGGGGCGCAGGGGGCGAGGGTCAGCCAGGCGTTGGCGCCGGTTGCGGACGGCAATCCGGTAAAGGCGGCATCGCGCGCGATTGAAAATTTTCCCAGGCCGATGCTGGCGTCGCGCCCATAGCCGCTTTTGCCCATATCCATCAGCGCGTCGACCAGCTCTTGCGCCGTGATACGGGCGTCGTCGATGAGCGCGTAGAGGTCGAGGCGCATTTTCGGGTGAAACCAGAGTTGCGTCATGCCATAGGGCGCGAACATGCCCTCGCCCGTGGTGGAGGTGGCGCGATTGATGCTGTTGTGCGGCTGGACTGTGATTTCTTGCAGCGCAACCTTGTCAACTTTGACGCCGTCGTGAAGAATCCCGGCTGCGGCTTCTACGTCGTTACAGGCGCGGCTTTGCCATTGGCGAAAATCCGCTGCCAGTTCTTTCACCGGCAGCCAGCGTTTTTTCTTCAGGGCCTTGCGGTCAGCATCCGGGGTTTGTTTCCAAAACGCGCCTGGCACGGTGGGCAGCGGCAAAAAGCCTTGCGGAAAAGCGTCCGACAGCACCAGAAAGGGGCGGCCTTCCGTATAACCCGCAAGGCGTTCGGTCAGCCAATCGTTGCCAAAGCGATGCCGCAAGACCCAGCACAATTGCCCGAACAGGGTATCGCCCGCCAAGGGCGTGCCGAAGGCGGTTCGCGGGCGAAGGGTGAAACGCAGCGTCTGCATGGGGATTCCTTACGCCTGTTTGGGGAAGGCTTCGACGGCTTTGAATTTTTCCGTCCAGTCTTCATTGTCAATTTTGAGGTCGACAAATTTCACCTTGCCATACCC